>VBCS01000422.1 GCA_005888955.1 Betaproteobacteria bacterium | reverse complement strand
GCCACCGCAACCGGCGTGGCCATCATCGGCATCGTGAACACCCCGCGCAGCACGCCTCGGAACGGGAACTCGCGGTGGAAGATCAACGCGGCGACGAGCCCAAGAATCAACGGTACGACGACCGCGAGGGCGGTGAAATAGAATGTATGGACGATCGATTCGAGGAAGCGCTGGTTGGTCGCGAGCCCGGTGTAGTTGTCGAAGCCGACGAAATGCGCCGCCGTGCCGATCTTCCAGTCGAAGGCGCTCATCCACGCCGTGAACAGCCACGGGAAGATGATCACCGCGCCGACGACGACCAGCGCCGGCACGATGAACAAGTAGTAGCTGCGGTGCCGTCGGGCGAGAAAGCCCGGTTGTGCCGCGGCGGCCGTCGTCATGCGCAGCGTCCCCTCACCCCAATCCTCTCCCCGCGAGGCGGCGTAGGTGCGAATTCATTCGCACGCGACGCGACATGAGACGAAGCGGCCGAAGGAATTCGGCCCTACGCCTTCTCGCTCTTGTCGAGGACTGGCTGGAACTCCGCGGTCGCGCGCTTGAGCTCCGTTGCCGGATCCGCGCCATTGATCATGTTGGTCAGTGCCACGCCGAACACGTCGCGGAACTCGGTCACCGGCGAGATGATCGGCAGCCCCGGTTGCGCGATGCTGGCCGACTTCAGCATGCATTCGACCCATTCCTTGGGGGCCTTGAAATCGCTCGACTGCTGCGCGGCGGCATAGGCCGAGTTGCGTACCGGCGCACCCGCGGCCGCCTGCAGCATGCGCGTCTGATTGCTCTTGTTCGACGCCCACTGGATATAGAACCACGCCGGTCCCTTCTTCTTGCTGAATGGCGATATGCCTTCCCCGTCGGCAAAGAGCGCCGACACCTGCGCTTTGGGCCCGGCGGGCACGACGCCGTATCCGACCTTGCCGACGATCCGCGACTTGGTCGGATCCTCGAGCGGTTGTGCAAAGCCGATGCCGTCGAGCCACATCGCCGCCTTGCCCTGCAGGAAGAGGCTCTGCGATTCATTCCAGTTGAAGCCGGAGACCCCCTGTGGTCCGTACTTGGCGAGCAAGGTCTGGTACATCTTTGCGGACTCGATCGCCTCAGGCGTATCGGTGAGCAGCTTACCCTTGGCGTCGACGAAGCCGCCGCCGTAGCCAAGCAGGAAGCTCGTCCACACCGGTACGTTGGCATTCTTGAGACCGCGGCCGACGAAGCCGGCGATGCCCTTGCCGGGATCGTGAAGCTTCGCCGCGGCGTCGATCATCTCCGCGAAGGTCTTCGGATACGCGATGCCCTTGGCGGCGAAGATTTCCTTGTTCCAGTAGACGACCCAGGGATCGAGGTTCAACGGCAGGCTCATGACCCGGCCATCGGATTCGACGGCGTACTGGAGGCCGCCCTTGGCGAAGTCGGCGAAGTCGAGATCGGGCGCCGCCATCGACTTGTCGTTGATGAACGGCCGCAGATCGGTGAGCCAATTGTTCTTCGCGAACTGGCGCTTCTGCACGTGATACGACAACGCGATCACGTCGAAGCTGGGGTTGCCGGAATTGAACTCGATGACCGCTTTCTGGCGCTGCTGCTGCTCGGGAACCATTTCGGAGCCGACCTGGATGCCGGTCATGTCCTCGAATTCCTTGTGATACTTGGAGAGCAGGTCTCCGCGCGGGCTCTTGACGAGCAGAATCTCGATCTTCTCGCCCTTGAAGCGCTTCCAGTCGAAGGCCGCCTGCGCATTCGCGCTGAGCAGGCCAGCGCCGGGCAGCGCGCCGAGCGCGGCGGCGCCCGCTCCCGCTTGCAGCAAGCGGCGGCGCAATGCGTCGAGTCGATCATCGTATGTGCGGTCGGTCATGGCGTTCCTCCTCGGTGGTCTTGAGCGGGTTCTCGCACCGCGTGAGCCGCGGCGCAGATATTTTCAGATCAAAATCATACTCGTCCGGGCGCGCCTCAGGTGGGTTCCTCAGTGGATCGCGTCCTGTTCCTTGAATACAGCGATCAGCTTCTCCGCGGTGCAGTCCGGAGCGCGCGCGACCGCGAGGATGCGGGCCTCGCGCCGCGCCACTTTTTCCGCCGCGGCCGGCAGCTCGCGGATCGCGGTCACCGGGATCACCACCGCGCCATGCCGGTCGGCGTGCACGATGTCGCCGGAGCGCACGCGCATGCCGAGCACTTCGATCTCGCCGCCGAAGTCGACGATGCCGACGTAAGCATGCGAAGGTCCAACCATCGCCGCGAGGAACTGGAAGCCGGGGGCCCAGGCGTCGATGTCGCGCACCGAGCCGTCGGTGATCACACCGAGCGCACCCAGGCCGTGATGAATCGCCGACTGGACTTCGCCCCAGAACGCGCCGTACCCGGCGTCGGGGCCGTCGAGATCCTCGATCAGCACCAGCGACGGTTTTGGGCCGGCGTCGATGTAGCGATAATAGGCGTGCCGCAGCTCGCGCGCCTCGGCCGCAGCCAGCGGAGACGGCGATTTGGCGCGGATCCGCGCTGTTCGAGCGTATCCCACCACCGGCTTGAGCGCGGGAAACCCGCACAACGCCGGCCGCGTGGTGTAGCCGCGCCCGCGGAAATCGGGCAGGACGACTTCCAGCGCATTGCAGATCGTCGGCGTATCGAAGGCGGCCAGCGCGGCGAGCTCGGCGGATGTCGGCTGCGGCGAAGTCATGGATGCGTTCCCGATTGGTTGAGGGCCGCGGCATCGCTCTCGGCGACGCCGGACGCCGCGGCGGCCGCGAGCCACACCTC
>VBCS01000075.1:1603-3606 GCA_005888955.1 Betaproteobacteria bacterium | reverse complement strand
GGCGTCACGGCGTGCCACAACGTCCTCGCCATGTCGGTGGCCGCGCTGCCCGGCTCACGCCTGTATCCCGGCTCTTGGAGCGAGTGGATCGCGGACGCCGAAAGGCCCGTCGCCCGGGGCGACTAGGCGCGCTGAAGCTTCCGCGAGGGCGCGCCTACGGCGTTCGCGCTCCTCCACCGCACTTCATCCCGCGTTACGCGGGATTCGTCGCGTCCTTCTTGAGCCGGTAATACGGCACCCGTAACCTGCAGCCATCGATCGACCCGGTGAATCCGGCCGAGCCGATCGGAACATCAAACCGGCAAATGGGCGACAGGAAAGAGGGAACCATGAACGCACTAGCGAAACATTTGATGCACGACGCCATCGGCGTTTGCACCGGCATTGCCGGACTCGCGCTGCTGGTCGCGATCGTCGCCGCGGGCGACGCCATCGGACTCGGCGTCGGTGCCATGATCGGCGGGAGCTGTGCGTTCGGCGTGCTCGCCTGCGGCTTGAAGGAAGCCGTTGCGCGCCGCGGCGACAGGCGCAGTGCTGAAGCGCGCGAGGCGCCTCTCTCGAGCCATGCTCCGGCGCCGGCTATCGTTCCTATGCCGTATTTCGTCGATGCGATGGCTTCGGATTTCGACGCAGCGAGGCAGGCCGGCTTTGCGCCGGTCACTTCGCTTACCGAAGCTCAGGTCCTGCGCCAACGCGCGATGCGCGACCGCGAAAAGCGTCGCGCGAGGCTGACGGGAGTCTCGCCAACTGCCGACGCAGCTTCGTAACGAAGATCTTCCGTTCCCCCGCGAGTCGCTGCGGATCTTTTTTTGGCGCCCGCGAGAGCCGCGCTCAAGCAGTCACCAGCGACCACTCGGCGATCGTCCGGTACGCTGGCCCGCTCGAAGCCAGCTCGGACGCCATCAGGGTGAACGAGTTCACGCGCCAGCGTATCGGCTGCGACAAGCGGCGATCGATTACGGTCGTACTGCGCCGGGCCAGCGTCAGATGCGGCGCATAGGGCCGCTCGTCGACCGGAAATCCTCGCGACTGCAGTGCACGGGTGAGATCGTCGTGCAGAGCCGCCAGCTCGGGCTGCGCCGTGGACGAGCCCAGCCAGGCGATACCCGTGCGCCTAAAGCCGCCGATTTCATCGAGAGCCAGCATGAAGGTGCGCGCGCGGACCACGCCGGCGAGACGGCGTAACGAGTCGACCCGAATCGCCGGCTGCTCGCCGACAAACGCGAGCGTGAGATGGATGTGGTTCAGCGCGGTCGGGCGGCCGCCGCTTTCGAGCGCGACTTCGCGCGCCAGGCCGGCGATTATCGCGCGGGCCGGCGCGTCGGGCCAGAGCGCGAAGAACACTCGCTGCGTCGACTCGGCCATATGTCGCGCGCGTGCTACTTCTCCGTCGCCTTGAACAAACGCGCCGGATCGAACAGTGGCATCTCCGGCTCGCGGCCCAGCATCAGGTCGCCCATGAGTCGGCCGATGTAAGGGCCTATGGTATAGCCGCTCCGAACGCAGCAAAGCACGAGCAGGTTGCTCATGCCGGGCATCGGCCCCGCCAGGGGCACGGAATCGGGTGTCTGCGCCTCGAATCCGGTCCAGCAGCGCAACAGCCGGGCTTCCGCCAGGCGCGGGAGCACGTACTGCGCAAGGCGCAGATTGGCGATAAGCGTTTCGGGCACGATATCGCCCTGCCAAGTGGTGGGGCACCCGCGTCCCTGCCAAGCGCCGCCGATCAACATGGTGCCGTTGGCCGCCTGCTTGAGCGTCAGCAAGCCCGACGCGTGCGCGACGACGGTCTTGATCAGCGTCGGCATGCGCTCAGTGACCGACACCGTATTCACGCGCAGACGAATCGGCAAGGGCACGCCGATCTGCTCGCTCATCGCCTTCGCCCACGCCCCCGTCGCCAGCAGCGCACGCGCGGCACGCAACGGACCGGCGGGCGTACGCACGGTCACGCCGGTGCCCTCGGGCACGATCGCGTGGACCGGCGTGAGCTCGCGCACGTCGGC
>VBCS01000075.1:0-1529 GCA_005888955.1 Betaproteobacteria bacterium | reverse complement strand
GCCCCGGCATTGCGTCTCGCAGTCATGCGCTGCGCGAGGCCCTCGGCCTCGGCCTGCGTATACGCCAGCGTGAGGCTCCCGGTCTCCTTGAAGCCGACGGCATCGCCTGCGCGCTTCCACAACTCGTAGCCGCGAAGCGCGTAGGGGATCAGCGGCACACGCTTGGTCTGCATGGACAACGTGCCCGCGTTCACACCCGACGCACCCATGCCGAGCTGACGCGCTTCGCATAGCGCGACGCGCATGCCGCCTTCGGCGAGTTGCAGGGCCGCGGCCGCGCCCATCACGCCGCCACCGACCACGATCGCATCAAACGAAGCTGTCACGTATCGGCCGTTTGCGGAAACGGAATGTCGCCGTAATCGAAGCTTCCAGTGAGCGCGGAGAGAGGCACCGGACGTAGCGGCGCGCGTGCGGTAAGTTGCCCGCTGCGCTCCCGAGAGAATCCGGCGGACTCGAGGAGCGCGCCCGCCGCCTCGCCGCACACGCGACCGCCGCACGGTCCCATGCCGCAGCGCGTTGCCGCTTTCAGTGCGTTGATCTCCTGCGCGCCGGCAGCGATCGCCGCGCGCAACTCACCGGCGTGGATGTCCTCGCACCGGCACACGACCGTGTGATCGGGCACCCATCCCACGGCCGTCGCGCGCGGTTGGACGAGGCGAGTGACTGCGGAACCGAAGCTCGCAGCGCGAGCGAGACTACGCCGTGTCGCGCGGATTTTGCGCTCATAGGTCACGGCGTCGAGGTAGCCGAGATCGAGGGCCGCCGACAGCGCGGCAATTCGCCCGGTGTCGGACGCGGCTGCGGCGCCCAACACCCCGGCGCTGTCACCCGCACCGTACAGGCCCGGCACATTGCTGCGCTGACCGCGATCGAGCACCGGTGTCCAGCCGCCGAGCGCGGAATCGTAGCGCCGCGCGGCGCCGAGCAGTTGATAGACGTCGGTCGCGGGCGCGAATCCGTAACCGATGCAGACCGCATCCGCCGCGATGCTTCGTTCCTCGCTCTGGGGCAGCGGGCGCCACTGTCCATCGACGCGGCCGACGGTCATGCCCTCGACGTCCTGTTCGCCGTGGATGGCACGCACGTCCCATCCGCGATATGTGGGCACCGCCTTGAGTGCCAGCCCAGCCAACCAGGCGCTGCCGCGAGCGAGGCGGCCCGGCTGCCGCGCCATGGCGGGCAGCGCCTTGAGCCAGGCATGCAAGGGATTTGGGTCGCAGATCGCGACTACCTCACCGCCGGCATCGACGATCAGCCTGGCCACCGATACGGCGAGTGGACCCGGCCCGACAACCGCCACACGCCTGCCGGGAAGCACGCCGCTCGCCTTCAGCATGAGCGTTGCCGCGCCCAGTCCCACCACCCCGGGCAGCGTCCAGCCCGGGCGTGGGTAAAACCGCTCGATGGCGCCGGTCGCAACCACCAGCGCTCTACCTTGCGCTTGGCGGCGAGACTCGGCGGCGAGCGCGGATACTTCAAAGCGCGGCGCATTGTCCGCGTTCCCCGGCAGCAGGCCGACGTGCCAG
>VBCS01000074.1 GCA_005888955.1 Betaproteobacteria bacterium | reverse complement strand
CAGGCCGCCCACATCCATGAGCGCCTTTCGAGCGCCGTAGCTTCGGTGCGCTGCGCGATGAACAGGCTGCCCAGGCCCACGCTCATCCACAGCGTGAGCCCGGCGTCGAGCGTGAGAATGTGTGCGTTAAGCGCGTACCACAGGCAGCTGCCGAGCGCCGCCGCGCTGTACAGGCCAAGCGCGGACCCGCCGAGGCGAAAGCCCACGTAGCCGATGAATAGCACGCCGAGATAGCCGGACAACGCGGGCCATAGCCGCGCGGTCCAATGGTGCACGCCGAACGCCTCATAGCCAGCGGCGGTGAGCCAGTATTGCAGCGCGGGCTTCTCGAAATACTTGATGCCGTCGAGCCGCGGCGTCACCCAGTCGCCGGTCGCCGCCATCTCGCGCGGGATCTCGGCATAGCGGCCTTCATCGGGGTGGACCAGTCGCCGGTAATCGAGATTCGAAAACCAGATAAGCGTAAAGACTAGCAGCAGAATGAATGCGCCGCGCCGCGTCAGCGGAGCAACGGATGGGCCGGGAGCGGGCGCGGAAGGTGGGGACATCGGGAAGGGCGCGATTCTACCGCGTTCGCGGGGCCCGCATCTCGCCCCAAGCCGCCGCCATGCTAAGCTCTTCGAAAGTGACGTTGCCTCTCCAGGTTCACATGCCCGATGTCGATCGAGCTCGCGTCGTCCGCGCCGCCGAGCGCGACCTCGCCGCCGTCGCCGAGCTCGCCCGGGTCATCTGGCGCAAGCACTACCCCGGCATCATCACTCTCGAGCAGATCGAGTACATGCTCGAGCTCGGCTATTCGCTCGATGCGTTACGGCGCTTCATCACCGAAGAAGGCGCTGGGCTCGAGCTCGCCTATGTCGGCGAAAACCTTGCCGGATTCGCTGCGTATTATCGCCCCGGCCCGCCCGACGAGCTCAAGCTCGACAAGCTCTACGTGCATCAGGACTTCCAGGGTCGCGGCGTGGGCCGCAGCCTGATCGCCTCCACGGAGGCCGCCGCAATGGCTCAGCGCCGAACGACGCTGATCCTCAACGTCAACAAGCAAAACCTGCAGGCGATCCGCGCGTACGAGCGCAACGGTTTCCTCGTGCGCGAAGCGGTGGTGGTCGACATCGGCGGCGGATTCGTGATGGATGATTACGTCATGGCCAAGCGCCTCGCGTAGCCCGCGTACCGGATTCGTTGCTCGGCCGTTTTCCTGTGCAATCGACCATGCCAACCGCGCTCAAGCTCTACGACAACTATACCCGCAGCCTGCGCGGCTTCGAGGCGCTCAAGGCCGGTGCGGCCGGCCTCTACACCTGCGGCCCGACCGTCTACGACTACCAGCACATCGGGAACTTCCGCACCTTCCTGTTCGAAGATCTGCTCCGGCGAGTGCTGGAATGGAACGGCTACGAGGTTACGCACGTCATGAACGTCACCGACGTGGGCCATCTCACTTCCGACGCCGACACCGGCGAGGACAAGATGGAAAAGGGTGCGCGGCGCACCGGCAAGACCGCGTGGGAAATCGCGGAGCTCTATACCGGCGCGTTCCTCGAGGATATGCGCGCGCTCAACATCGAGGACCCGACGATCCTCTGCCGCGCCACCGACCACATCCGCGAGCAGATCGAATTCATCGCCGACATCGAGAGAAACGGCTACACGTATCGCACTTCCGACGGTATCTACGTCGACACCAGCAAGCAGCCCGATTACGGCTACCTCGCGCGCCTGGACAAGGCCGGGCTCGAGGCCGGCAAGCGCGTCGATCTCGGCGAGAAGAGGCATCCGACCGACTTTGCGCTGTGGAAGTTCTCGCCTTCAGGAGAGAAGCGCCAGATGGAATGGCCGAGCCCCTGGGGAACCGGCTTTCCCGGCTGGCACATCGAGTGCTCGGCGATGGCGCAGAAATACCTTGGCGATTTCTTCGACGTCCACTGCGGTGGCGAGGACCATATTCCCGTCCACCACACCAACGAGATCGCGCAAACCGAGGCGCGCGTGGGCACGAGACTCGCGAATTTCTGGATGCACGGCTACTTCCTGCTCGCCAACGACGCCAAGATGGCGAAATCCGCCGGCGAGTTCCTGCGCCTCAAGTCGCTCACCGACCGCGGTTACGATCCGCTCGCGTATCGCTACCTCTGTCTTACGGCGCATTACCGCAGCCAGCTCAACTTCACCTTCGATGCGCTCGATGCCGCGGCGACGGCGCTCGAGCGCATGCGGCGCGGGTTCCATGCTCTTCCTGCAGGCGGTGAACCCGACGCTGCATATGTCGATCGTTTTACGGTGGAGATCAACGAGGATCTCAACATTCCGAAAGCGCTCGCCATCGCCTGGGAGCTGCTGCGCGGCGACGTCGTCGATCTGCGCGTCACGAAGGCCACGCTCGCGGCTTTCGACCGCGTCTTCGGGCTCGGGCTCGAGGCCTGGCAGCCCAAGCAGGAAACGATCCCCGAGGTCGTGCGCGCACTGGCCGCGGCACGCGCGGCCGCACGCGCCGCGAAACAATGGGCCGAGGCTGACCGGCTACGCGCGGAGTTGCGAGCAGCGGGATGGGAAGTCGAGGACGAACCCGACGGCTATGCGCTGAAGCGGCGGTAATCGTCATTCCCGCGCAAGCGGAATCCAGTGTCGTCGGCCGCCGCACCGGCCAGCGTGCATTCCGGACGTGCATACAACGCATTCAAAAACACCGTTTGAATGCGTGCCGGTTCGTATCGACAATCTCTCCTGAGAAACGACGCGCCGGGATGCACCCGGTGCGAAATTGGAGAGATTCATGGAACCGACGAAAGCAATCAGATGGTTTGGACCGATTCTGCTCGCCTTCGCGATCGGTGCGACGATAGCGATCCTGGTGTCGGCGTTCGCGCAGTCGCGGCTGATGTCCATCGAGCCGGAGACTCGGCAGCACATCGCGGCACAGGCGCAGTCAGGAAAACTCGAGCGTCCTCCCACCGTCGTGACCATCGAGCCCGCGCGCATCGAGGTCATCGGCAAGCGCCGCTCTTCGGTCTTCGACACGCTCGCAGACTGGCTGCCGCAACGCGGCGATGCATCTTAGTGAGCGCGACTGCCGGATAGAGAACGTCGCGCAGCCGTTCTGCATTCAGTACAGGCGCTGCACCGGGCCGGTATAGAGCACCGGCCCGGTCGGGAGTCCGGTCGGCGAGCCGCCGGCAGGCTCGAGGCTTATCGCCAGCGCTGGAATGTTCTGCAGCGCGCGATCCGCCGCCACGGGAAGCTCGATGCGCGCGACGCCGCTCGGAGCGATGGTCGAAACGAGGCCCAGCGAGCGCGGATTGCCCGTTTCGGGAAGCATCCATAGTTGCAGAGAACGATCGGGCGCGACGGCAACCGGAGCGATTGCTTTTACGACCAGATAACGGCTAGCCCGAGCCGCCGTTGCGACCAGCACCGGCTTGGCGTCGCCTCCCGCGAGCACGACGACCAGCGTGCCCTCCGGTGCCTCTGGCGCGGGCTTGAGCAGCGCGATCGCCAGCGCCAGCGAAGTCGCGAGACCCACGAGCGCGAGGCCGCGCCACCATCCCGCAGGAGCCCACAGCAACGAGCGCGCGCGCGGCGTCGTGGCGGCGCTGCGGATGCGGGCGAGGATCGCCGCCCAGACGCGGGATGGCGGGGCGATCGGGGGCAATGCCTCCGCAAGGGGCAAGAGGCGCTCTTCCCAGCCGCGCACTGCATCGGCCACGATCCGATCGGTGCGTGCAAGGCGCTCGAGCCGCTGGCGCGCGCGCCCGCGCAGCGTACCGAGCACGTATTCGCCGGCCAGCGCGTCGGCACGCTCTGGATCGTGCAGGTTCATCGCGTCACCCCGGCGCGGTCGAGGCAGTCCCGCAAGCGCTCGAGGCCGCGGCGCACCCACGACTTGACGGTACCCAGCGGCTGTCTCAGATGCGCTGCGAGCTCGGAGTGCGACAGGCCCTGGAAAAAAGCCAAGGCGATCGCCTGCTTCTGGGTCGGCTCCAGCGCCTCGACGCAGCCCCTGACGGCGCGCGTGTCCGCGCCGGAGAGCAGCATGTCCAGCGGAGTCGGATCCTCGGCGGCGATCGCCACGCCTTCTTCCTCATCGTCCATCGTTACGGTTTCCAGTTCGCGCCGGCGCAGTTGATCCAGGCAGCGATTGCGGACGATGCTGGTCAACCACGTCAGCGGCTGGCTCTTGGCGGCGACGTACGACCCGGCGTGATGCCAGATGTTGACAAAACTCTCCTGCAGGACCTCCTCGGCCGGGGCCGCTTCCCTCAATATACGCAGCGCCACGGCGTACAGATGCGGAGAGGTCAGGCGGTAGAGCTCGGCGAACGCTTGCTGGTCCGCGAGCGCGGTCCGTGCCAGCAGCTCCATCAGGCGCGCGTTGCGCTCCAGTTGCTTCGCAGGGTCGCTCTGCATGTCGATCGAACCGGAGCCTTTTACGCGCGCTGGCGGTCCTTCCGCCAGAGAACGTCGGCGCGGCGCGCGTCACGGTTGAGTACGCGTGCCAGCACGAAGAGGAGATCGGAAAGTCGGTTCATGTACTTGCGTACGGGATCGCGCACCGTGGTGGATGCACCCAGATGCACCAGCGAGCGTTCGGCGCGCCGGCACACGGTCCGCGCGACGTGCGCGAGGCTCGCCGCGCGCGTGCCGCCAGGCAGGATGAATTCCTTGAGCGGCGGCAAGTCGGCGTTGAAGCGCTCGGCGGCATGACCGGGAATCGATAACTCGCCGCCGAGATCGAACAGATCGTGCTGTACCTCGGTCAGGCAGGCTGCGACCGTGTCGGGAAGCGCTTCGGCGAGCAGCAGGCCCAGGGCCGAATTGAGCTCGTCGACCGCGCCGATCGCGTCGATGCGCGCCGAGTTCTTGGCGACGCGCGAGCCGTCGCCAAGCCCGGTCGTCCCGGCATCGCCGGTGCGGGTGACGATCTTGGAGAGGCGATGGCCCATGGCGCAATCGTAGGGCCGGATTCATCCGGCCTTCATTGGAGAATGCGAGCGGCCAGCATAGAGAATTCGGCGATGCGCAGCAAGTCGAACGAAGGCGCTGCACGATTGTCTTTTCGGGCGGATTGGTTACCATGACAGCCCGCCTCCCGCGACCGCCGGAGTCTCTTGAGCCGCGTCATGACCAGCGCCTACGAAAGCCACCTCGATCGGAACGAAGCCAATTACACGCCACTCACGCCGCTGTCGCTGATCGCGCGCGCCGCGTTCGTCTATCCGAACCAGCTTTCGGTCGTTCACGCCGACCGCCGGTACACCTGGGCCGAGACGTACGCGCGCTCGCGCCGACTCGCTTCCGCGCTCAAACGCGCCGGCATCGCAAATGGCGACACGGTTGCGCTGATGGCGGCGAACACGCCGGAGATGCTGGAAGCCCATTTTGGCGTGCCGATGAGCGGCGGCGTGCTCAACACCTTGAACACGCGCCTCGACGCAGAAGCGATTGCGTTCATGTTGAATCACGGCGAGACCAAGCTGCTCATTACCGACACCGAGTTCTCGCCCACGGTCGAGGCCGCGCTCAAGCAGCTCGACCGCAAAATCGAGGTGATCGACATCGTCGATGCCG
>VBCS01000421.1 GCA_005888955.1 Betaproteobacteria bacterium | reverse complement strand
CGCCTTCGGCCGTACGTCCTCCCATCCCTCGGCGTCGATGCGCACCTCGATTCCCGTTGCCTGCGTGAACTTCTTGGTGTTCTCGGCCCACATGTCCTCGTCGCCCTGGACGAAGCGCTTCCAGCGCAGGATGCGGAGCTTCGCGCCTTTCTCGGGCGTGACCTTGTACTGCTGCGCCTGCGCGTCGGCGGCAAACAGCGCCGATCCGGCACCGAGCGCCCCGCCGGCAGCGACACCGGCTGTGGCTTTGAGAAAATCGCGACGCTTGAATTTGCTCATAGTCTCCTCCTCAAGGGATGTTGCGCTTAGAGTCGTTGCGAGTCGCGCAGGCTCGAATCAATGAAATCTATCGGGTCAGCCGCTCGCCGCTGCCGGCGTCGAACAGATGCGCGCGCCCGAGATCCGGCTTCAGGCTGATCCGGTCGCCGGCGCGACACCTCGTCCGGTCGCGAATCAGCGAAGTGAGCTCCTGGCCGTTGAAGCGGCAATAGAGTTGCGTGTCGGCGCCGGTGGGTTCGACGACAACGACCTCCGCAGGCAGGCCCGCACCTTCGGTCACCAGAAAGTGCTCGGGCCGGGCACCATAGAGGACGCCCTGGCCGTCGGCCGCATGCGTTCCCAGCGGCAGCGGCAGCGTCGCGCCATCGCCGAAATCGACGCAAGCGCCATCGCCGTTCACGCGCGCGGTCCCGGGAATCATGTTCATCGCCGGTGAGCCGATGAATCCCGCGACGAAGATGTTATTCGGATTGTCGTACAGCGACAGCGGATCGCCGATCTGCTCGACCACGCCGTCGCGCATGACCACGATCTTGTCGGCCATGGTCATCGCTTCGATCTGGTCGTGCGTGACGTAGATCGAAGTCGTCTTCAACCGCTGGTGCAGCTCCTTGATCTCGGTTCGCATCTGCACGCGAAGCTTGGCATCGAGGTTCGAAAGCGGCTCGTCGAAGAGAAACACCTGCGGGTCGCGCACGATTGCGCGGCCCATCGCGACGCGCTGACGCTGGCCGCCGGAAAGCTGGCGCGGGTAGCGGTCGAGCAGACCGGAAAGACCGAGGATGTCGGCGGCTTTTTTCACGCGCGTCTCGATTTCGACCTTGGACTGCTTGGCCAGCATGAGCGCGAACGACATGTTGTCGCGCACCGTCATATGCGGGTAGAGCGCGTAATTCTGGAACACCATCGCGATGTCGCGCTGCTTGGGCGGAACACGGTTCACCACCCTGCCGCCGATTGCGACCTCGCCTTCGCTGATCTCCTCGAGCCCTGCGATCATGCGCAGCAGCGTGGACTTGCCGCAGCCCGACGGTCCGACCAGCACGCAGAATTCACCGTCGGCAATGTCGACGTCGACGCCGCGAATGACATGCGTCGAGCCGAAGTGCTTGTGGACCGCCCGGATTCCTACGGCTGCCAATCTTCCTCCTTCGTATGCTGCGCGGCCCGTCTGCTCGCGACGCTCACGAGTCCCGATGCCCCGACGCTAAACGGGGCGTCTGCTGCCAGCGACCACTACGTAATCCGGCCGGCCGGCCTTGAGCCAGGTGACGATGTTCTGCGCCGCTTTCCGCCGCAGCTCGATCTCGGCCTGCACGCTGAAGAACGCGGCATGCGGCGTCAGGATCACCTTCGGGTGGCCGAGCAGCGGACTTTCGGCGGGAATCGGCTCGACCGGCAATACGTCCAGTCCGACGCCGGCAAGTATTCCACTATCGAGTGCCGCAAGCAAATCGTCAATATCGACGATGGCGCCGCGCGCCGTGTTCACGATGTATGACCCGGGGCGCATCCGGCCGAGAACATCCGCGTCGATCATGCCACGCGTCTCGTCGCTGAGTGGCGCGTGGACGCTGACGATGTCGCTCGCTGCGAAGAGCCCGGCGAGATCGGCCGCCCGCTCGACATAGGCGGGAAAGTCGCCATCGATAAGATACGGATCGCAGGCGAGCACGCGCCTGACGACATTGCGCGAAACGTGCGCCATCCGCTTGCCGATGCGACCGAGGCCGACGATGCCCAGCGTCATCTCGCCGGCGCGCTTGAGCTTCCCCGAAGACAGGTAATGCCACTGGCCTGCCCGGATATCGCGGTTGTAGGCGACGACGTTCCGGATCAGCGCGAGTACGAGCGCCAAGGCGTGCGTCGCGACTTCGCCGACGCCGTAGTCCGGCGAGTTGGCCACCCATACGCCGTGCCGCGCACAAGCTGCGGTATCGACGGTATCGACGCCAACGCCGATGCGGCTGACGATGCCTAGCTGCGGCAGCGCGGCCAGAACCCTCTCGGTGATCGGCGCGTATTGCAGCAGGATGCCAGCGCAACCCGCGGCCGCCTCAATCACGTCGGATTCCGTCCGGCATTGCGCGGCGACGAGCTCGGTGCCTGCGCCCTCGAAGAGCTTCCGCTCGAGATCGAGATCCGGATATTCGTAATCGGAGAACAGGATCCTGGGCATCGCAGGCGACGATTAGCGCAGCGCGGGCGAATCGCGCCCAGGCCACGGTACGTTGCCCTCGCGCGCCGGTCAAGCCGAGCGGGGTGCGGACAGCGGGCGGCTATAATCGCTGCGGCAGTTTTCGCCCGCCGGAGGAACGCCGATGCCAAGCCTGCTCCAGACGACGATCGCCGGCAGCCTACCCAAGCCGGCGTGGCTTGCGTCTCCCGGCCAGCTTTGGGCGCCGTGGCTGCTCGAGGGGGAGCGCCTCGCCGAGGGCAAGCGCGACGCGGTGCGCCTGGCGCTATACGATCAAGAGCGCGCCGGAATCGACATCGTCACCGATGGCGAGCAAACGCGCCGCCATTTCGTGACGACGCTGATCGAAAGCCTCGACGGCGTCGATTTCCAGCACAAGAAAACCGTGCGCATCCGCAGCCGCTACGACGCTGATGTGCCAGTCGTCGTCGGCCCGGTCGTGCGACGGCACCCGGTGTTCGCCGAGGACGCCCGGTTCCTGCGCGGCGCAACCCAGCGCAAGATAAAGTACACACTGCCCGGGCCGATGACCATGGTCGACACGCTCTACGACGCCTACTACGGTAGCCGTGAGAAGCTGGCTTGGGCATTCGCCGGCATCCTGAACGACGAGGCGCGTGCAATCGAGGCGGCAGGTGTCGACGTCATCCAGTTCGATGAGCCGGCCTTCAACGTCTATTTCGACGAAGTTCGCGACTGGGGTATCGCCGCGCTCGAACGGGCGGCACAGGGCCTCACGTGTGCGACCGCGGTTCACATCTGCTACGGCTACGGGATCAAGGCCAACATCGAGTGGAAAAAGACGCTAGGCGCCGAGTGGCGACAGTACGAGAACACCTTCCCTTTGCTCGCGCGTTCGAAAATCGCCCAGGTTTCCCTCGAATGCTCGAACTCGCACGTACGCTCGAGTTGATCGCCCTGCTGCAGGGCAAGGACGTACTCGTCGGTGCCATCGACGTCGCAACCGACCGTGTGGAGAGCGCCGAGGACGTCGCAGCGACGATCCGCGGCGCTCTCAAGTACGTTCCTGCCGAGAGAATCTACCCCTGCACCAACTGCGGGATGGTTCCGCTCTCACGGGAGGTCGCGCGGGCAAAGCTCGAGGCCCTCGGCGCCGGCGCCGCGCTGGTCCGCCACGAGCTGGGCAGCTGATTCCAGCACCGCTTTCGTGACGCCAAGGCTCTCCGGCGATGGGTTTGACCGATCGCCCGGCGCCGGGTATAGTGCCCTTTGTGTTTTATTTCAAGTACTAAAGCACGACCTGTCCGGCTCGTTGGCCGTTGCCGAAGCGCCGTACTTTCCTGTCCTTGAGATCGAAACATCGGCCGGGTGCGACCCGATTTTTTTTCTTGATTAATAGGATTGGAAAACATGCCAACTGGAACGGTTAAGTGGTTCAACGATGCGAAGGGCTTCGGCTTTATTACGCCCGATGGGGGCGGCGAAGATCTGTTCGCCCACTTCTCGGCGATCAACATGCCCGGGTTCAAATCGTTGAAGGAAGGACAAAAGGTAAGCTTCGAGGTCACCCAAGGCCCGAAAGGAAAGCAGGCGTCGAACATTCAGACGGTCT
>VBCS01000076.1 GCA_005888955.1 Betaproteobacteria bacterium | reverse complement strand
CGAGACCGGCGCCAACCTCGGGGCCTACAACGCGGCTTACCCGACGTTTCAGATCAAGCCGTTCGGCGGCGGCTTGCCGCCGAACACGAAGATCACGATCACCGTCACCAACTACACCGGACCCAGTAAGACCGGCTCGATCAGCTTCGTCAGTAGAATCGTTTTCGATTGCACGACTGGCGAGGTACTTCAGTCATCGCCCGCAAACCCTGCTGTGTCGATCCCTACGTTGTCGCCTGTCGCGCTCGTCGCGATGACAACACTGCTCGCCCTGCTCGGCAGGGCGATGCTGCGTCGCCCGACGCGGCGGCGAACCGCTCGCCGCTAGATCACCGAACCGCTGCCTCCGTCCATCGGTACGATGGCGCCGGTGACGTAGGTTGCCCGCTCCGAGGCGAGGAACAAGGCGACCTGCGCGACTTCTTCGGGCGTGCCGAGCCGGCCGAGCGGAATTCGCGCCTGATTGCGCTCGAGCAGCTCGGCCTCGCTCAACCCGGTCATCTTCGATTCGGCTTTCAAGCCTTCCTGCACGCGACCGGTCAGCGTGGCCCCGGGATTGATGGCGTTGATGCGGATGCCCTTGGGCCCGAACGCTGCGGCCAAACCCACCGTCGCCAGCATCAGCGCTGAGTTCGCCGCGCCACCCGGCAGGTGCACCGGACTCGCGACCTTGCCACCCATGCCGATGATGTTGACGATCGCGCCGCGGCCGCGACCGAGCATCCGCTTGAGCACCGCATCGATGGCGTGAATGTAGCTGAAAAATTTTGCATCCATGGCGTCATGCCACGCCGCGGCGTCGAGATCGGCCGGCGCATACCGGCGCGCGGCGCCGGCCGAGTTCACGAGGATCGCGATGGGTCCGACGCTTTCCTCGGCCTTCGCGGCCATGCGCTCGGCTTCCTCGGCTCGCGTCAGGTCGGCGACGATTGCGACCGGCGCGGGCGCGCTCTTCGGCCAGCGCGCGAGCGCCGTGTCCAGGTTCGCCTGACTGCGCGATACCAGCACGACTTTCGCACCCGCTTGTGCGAATGCCTCGGCGCACGCCCAGCCGATGCCCTTGCTCGCTCCGGTCACGACGACGATGCGATCGTTCAGCTGCAACTCCATGGCCTACTCCTCTTTGCAGTTCGTGCAAATTCGCATTGCCGTCACGGGCATCGGCCTCACGGCCTCAGCCCAGGCTACACGTGCTACATCGGCCAGCGAGTTCTCGTAGCCCGGGCTGAGCGGCAGCGACGCCCGGGGTTACATCGGCCACCTCGGCCAGCGCTGCAAGCGCACGGCGTAGTCGGCGACGGTGCCGGCAAATATCGCGAGCCCGAGCCAGTGATTGCCCAGGAACGCTCGGAAGCAGCCCGCGCGCTCCCGTTTGCGGATCAGCCAAAAGTGCCACAACGCAAGCGCTGACGCGATCAGGACCGCGACGTAGAACAACGGCCCCAGGCCGAGCATGCGTCCGATCCACGTCAGCATCCCGAGGTAGACCGCGTAGCAGAGCATCACTGCAAGCACGGCGAAGCGGCCGAACGCAATCGCCGAAGTCTTGAGTCCCAGCCTGATATCGTCTTCGCAATCGACCATTGCATACTCGGTGTCGTAGGCCATGACCCAGAAGAGATTGGCGGTAAAAAGCCACCAGCCCGCTGCCGGTACGAAGCCGAAGACCGCCGCGTAGGCCATCGGGATGCCGAAGGAAAAGGCGATCCCGAGAAATGCCTGCGGCAGCTCGAAGAAACGCTTGAAAAAAGGATAGGCGATGGTGATCCCGAGCGCGGGAATCGAGAGCAGAATGGTGAACCGGTTGAAGCGCAGCAGCAGCAGGAACGCGCACGCGGCCAGCACGGCGCCGACTGCGAGCGCTTCCCAGGGCTCGATCTCGCGCTGTGCCAACGGCCGCTGCGCGGTGCGCTCGACATGCGCGTCGAAATGCCGGTCCGCGTAGTCGTTGATCGCGCAACCCGCCGAGCGCATCAGCAGCGTGCCGACGACGAAGATGCCGACGACGATCCATGACGGCGAGCCCGACGAGGCAAGCCACAGCGCGGTGAGCGTCGGCCAGAGCAGCAGCAGCGTGCCGATCGGCTTGTCGAGGCGGATCAGGCGCTCGTAGGCGTCGAGCCGCGCGGCGATCTTCTGCCAGCGCGTGCGCTGCGGTGCTGCAGAGGCAGAAGGGTTCGTCACAAAGGTAGGTTCAGCTGCTTCTTGAGCTCGCGCGGCGCGACTTCGGCGAGCAACGCCTGCGGCGTCGGGTAGCGCAAGCGCACGCGCAGCTCACGCTTCATGCGCGCGTTGGACAGCCGCCGCGACTCGCTCATGAACGACAGGAGCTGCGGCGCGATGCGAGTCTCTGCTTCTTCCCAGGAGATCCGCGGCGGGCGCGGTAGCTGAAACGCATCGGCGACCGCATCGAACCAGTCGCCCATCTGCATTTCACCGTCATCGGCAACGTTGTACGCACGATTCGGCTTGCCACGAAACGCGGCGGCAACGGCGGCGTGCGCCAGATCGTCGGCGTGCACATGATTGGTGAACACGTCGTCCTCGGGCCGCAGCACCGGTGTTCCCTGCCGCAAGCGGTCGAGAGGCAGGCGCGTCGCGGCGTAGATGCCGGGTGCGCGCAGAATCGCGAGCTTGACGCCGTAGCGCTTCGCCCAGCGCCGCAAACGATCTTCCGCCGCGACTCGCCGCCGTGCGCGCGGCGTCTGGCTGCGGCGCGGCCGCGTCTCGGTCACACGTGCGCCAGCGCAATCGCCGTAGACCCCGCTGGTGCTGATGTAGACGAAGTGGTGGGGTATAATCCGCGCCTTTGTCAGCGCGGCGATGAGCCGCATGGTGCGTGGATCGTCGCGGCCCTCGCCCGGCGGCGGCGCGAAATGCAGCACCGCGAAAGGTTGTGAGAGCGATCGAGATCGCCGAGGATCGGCACGATGCCCCGATGGCGCAGCTTGGGAATGTCCTCCGGCCTTCGCGTGAGGCCGTAGAGCCGAACCCTGCCGCGCAAAAGCTCGGCCGTGCGCAGGGCGATGTCGCCGCAGCCAATCAACAGTACCCGTATCACTCTGGTGCCCTGCGCGGAACGACCCTGCCAGCCAGCAAATCGATGCCGTTCCAGATTACCATAAAACCCAGCGAGCACAGCTTCGCCTGCGACGACGGCGAAACCGTACTCGCCGCCGCGATGCGCGCGGACCTGATGATCCCCTACGGTTGCCGCAACGGCGCCTGCGGCACCTGCAAGGGCAAGATTCTCGACGGCGCGGTCGACTACGGCGCGCACCAGCCCGGCACGCTTACCGCCGCCGAAAAGGCGCAAGGATTGGCGCTCTTCTGTGTCGCCAAGCCGAAGACGCCGCTCAGCATCGAAGTGCGCGAAGTGCGCCGCGCCGGCGATATCCAGATCCGCAAGCTGCCGTGCCGGGTCGAGAAGATCGACAAGGTCGCGCCCGATGTTGCGATCGTGTCGCTCAAGCTGCCGGCGAACGAGCGCCTGCAGTATCTCGCCGGGCAGTACATCGACCTCCTTCTCAAGGACGGCCGGCGGCGCAGCTTTTCGCTCGCTACCCCGCCCGAAGACGATGCGCTGCTCGAATTGCATGTCCGCCACGTACCGGGTGGGCTGTTCAGCGGTCAGCTCTTCAACGAATTCAAGGGCCGCGAAATCCTGCGCTTCGAAGGGCCGCTGGGGACGTTCTACCTGCGCGAGGAGTCCGACAAGCCGATCATCTTCGTCGCCGGCGGCACGGGGTTCGCGCCGATCAAGGCGGTCATCGAGCACGCCTTGCATCACGAGGTCGAGCGGCCGATGGTGCTGTATTGGGGCGTGCGCTCGTTGCGCGATCTCTATCTTCCGGATCTGCCCGGAAGCTGGCAGGAGCAGCAGCAGTCATGGCCGATTTCCCCGATCTCTCGGGCTATCAGGTCTACGCCTGCGGCGGCCCGGCGATGATCGACGCGGCGAGGCAAGACTTTACGGTCCAGCGAGGTCTGCCGCCGAACGAATTCTTCGCCGACTCGTTCACGTACGCCGTGCAGCCGGAGCCGGCGGCGTGAGCAACCGCCGATGAATCGTAAGATGTGAAGATGAAATCTTTCGACGACGCACTGCACGTTGCGACTTTTCAAAACGCACAGTCTTTCGCGGCGGACCTTGTCTATGGATCGTTCGCCATAGCGTTTCCCGTGCCGCGCGAAAATGTCGGCTTGTCGATATCGACGCCGCCCGAGAACTGGCGGCAGCAAGTCGCTTTCTACAAACGGCCCGAAGCACATCTCGAGGCGGTCGGTCTCTGCAACTAGATTCGCTACGCCGACTGCGGCGCTCACAAGGCCAAGGTCGTGCGATGACGTTCGATTCGCTGACGTTCATAGTCTTCCTGGCATTCGCGTTCATTTGCTATTGGTCGATCCGCTCATGGACGGCAAGAAAGGCGCTGCTACTTCTGAGCAGCTACGTGTTTTACGCCGCATGGAACCCTTTCTTTGTCTTGCTGCTCATGGCGACCACGGGCTTCGACTGGTTCGCTGCACGTTGGATGGACCGTATGCAGGCAGCTTCGCGACGCAAGCTCATCCTTGCCGCGTCGATCACGACCAACCTCTCGGCTTTGGGATTCTTCAAGTACGCGCAGTTCCTGACGGACACGGCCGTCCAGCTCCTGCGGGTCGCCGGGGTGGACTTCAAGCCCATTACACTCGGGATCCTGTTGCCCATAGGCATATCGTTCTACACTTTCGAGAGCCTGTCCTATGTCATCGACGTGTACCGTCGACGCATCCCGGTCTCGAAGAGCCTGCTCGACTACAGTCTCTTCGTGACGTTCTTCCCCCACCTCGTCGCAGGACCCATTCTGCGCTACGGTGACTTCTCGCCCCAGTGCCGGGTGGAGAAATCGTG
>VBCS01000419.1:7892-11552 GCA_005888955.1 Betaproteobacteria bacterium | reverse complement strand
GCCGGGCGTCTTGGCAAAGCCGCTCGCCAGGAGATACACGAGCCATGGCGCCGCGAGCACGCCGAGCGCGGAGATCACCAGCAGCACTACCGCGAGCAGCGCGCCCACCGTGCCGACGAGATCGCGCGTCGCGTCGTCCCCGCGCTGCCGCTTGTATTCGGCGAGGATGGGCACGAAGGCCTGCGAGAAGGCGCCCTCGGCAAACAGGCGGCGCAGGATGTTCGGCAGGCGGAACGCGGCTTCGAAAGCGTCCATCTGCAGCCCGGCGCCGAACGCGACTGCCTTGATGCTCTCGCGTGCGAGGCCCGTGATCCGCGACAGCAGCGTCATCGCGCTGACCGTCGACAACGCCTTCAGCAGATTCATCGACGGGCGCTGCGATCCGGACTGGACGGCGAGGCGAGAGATGGCGCAGTTGGCATGCGGAGCGAAAGTGGATTCGGCTTGCGAGAATTGCGAAAAACGATTATTATGCCCGGTCTTTTTTTGCCACTCCAGAAAACCAGGAATTTTCGATGGCCAATACCGCGCAAGCCAAGAAGCGCGCCCGGCAGTCGGAGGCGACGCGCAAGCGCAATGCGAGCCTCAAGTCGGCGCTGCGCAGTGCAGTCAAGAACGTCAAGAAGGCGATTGCCGCCGGGGACAAGGCTGCCGCGATGAAGGAGTTTCAGGCGCAGCAGTCAGTGATCGACCGCGTCGCGGACAAAAAGGTCGTGCATAAGAACCTGGCATCGCGCAGCAAGCATAGGCTGGCGCACGCGATCAAGTCGATGGCGTAAGGCCCGGTTCGCACTCAGGGCCTGTAACAAAACTGAGCTTCGTTGGCTTCGTCGCTCGCTCGTCGCCGTACCTCGACGTACTGTCTCCTCGCTCGCTCCTCGCCGCCTCGCGCTTTTTGGTAACTGCGATCCCTGATTGCGAACCGGGAAAATAGCGTACATTCACCACGAATCAAGAGCGCCGCTGCGGCGCTCTTTTTGTTTCCCGCGACTCTGGCGGGACGCACGCCGCCTCATGCTAATATGCTGTTTTAACAGAGGTTGAGTGGCCAGGTTTCATTCCCGCCCGGCGCTCTGGAGCCTCCGCGATCGTACGCATGGCGCCCAAGCATTTCCTGCAGTTCCAGGATTTCAGCCGGGACGAGCTCGATTACCTGTTCGAACGTACCCGCTGGATCAAGGAGCGCTTCAAGCGTTACGAGCTCTACCAGCCGCTGCGTGACCGCACACTGGCGATGGTATTCGAGAAGGCGTCGACGCGCACCCGCGTGTCGTTCGAAGCCGGCATGAACCAGCTCGGCGGGATCGCGATCAATCTGAACCGCGGCGACACGCAACTTTCGCGCGGCGAGCCGATCGAGGATCTCGCACGCGTTATATCGCGGATGGTCGACGTGGTGATGATTCGCACCTTCGAGCAGGCGATCATCGAGCGCTTCGCCGCGCACTCGCGCGTGCCGGTGATCAACGGCCTCACCAACGAATACCACCCCTGCCAGATCCTTGCCGACATCTACACTTATGTCGAGCACCGCGGCTCGATTGCGGGACGAACCGTCGCGTGGATCGGCGATTCCAACAATGTCTGTCGCACCTGGCTGCAGGCGGCGACGCTCTTGGGCTTCAGCGTGCATGTCTCGACCCCGCCCGGCTACGAGATAAGGCCCGCGACAGGGACTCGCGACGCGAGCCATTTCCGCTTCTTCGCCGATCCCCACGCCGCATGCCACGGCGCCGATCTCGTCACGACCGACGTGTGGACCAGCATGGGGTTCGAAGCTGAAAATGAAGAACGCAAGCGTGATTTCGCCCGCTGGAGGGTCGATGCGGAGATGCTGCGCCATGCGAAGCCCGACGCGGTCTTCATGCACTGCCTGCCCGCGCACCGCGGCGAGGAAGTCGCCGCCGAAGTCATCGACGGACCGCAGAGCGTGGTGTGGGACGAAGCCGAGAATCGGTTGCATGCACAGAAAGCGCTGCTGGAATATCTGGTCTGCGGACGCGTCAAGGCTTAGGAGAAACCCGTGATCGATCACACCGGTCTGACCGTCGGCGATGTCGCCACCAGCAAGAGGTTCTACCGGGCGGCGCTCGGCCCCCTGGGTTACGCGCTTATCATGGAGTGGGAGCAGTACGCCGGTTTCGGGGTGCCGCCCAAGCCTGACTTCTGGATCGGCCAGGGCAAGCCCAATGTCCCGCCAATCCACGTCGCGTTCCGCGCGCAGAAAAGGAAAGAGGTCGACGCGTTCTACAAGGCGGCGATGGCCGCGGGCGGGCGCGACAACGGGCCGCCGGGATTGCGGCCGCATTACCACGAAAATTACTACGGCGCGTTCGTGCTCGATCCGGACGGCCATAACATCGAAGTCGTGTGTCATACGCCGGAATGAAGGAGCTTCGCTTGATTCCGCTGTGCAGACTATTGACGCTCGCCGCGTGGCTTGCGCTCTGCTGGGCCGTTGCGGAGGGAGCATCCGCCCAGACGTGGCCGGACCGGCCGCTCAAGTTCGTCGTCGCCGCGCCGGCAGGCAGCTCGATCGATGTGCTGGCACGCATCATCGGCGACCGGCTCAAGGACCGGCTCGGGCAAGCGATCGTCGTCGACAACCGACCCGCAGCCGGCGGCACCGCTGCAACGGATTTCGTCGCGAAATCGCCGCCGGACGGCTACACGATGGTGATGTCGTTCAACGGCCCGCTGGCGTTCGGCCCGCATCTTTATTCGAAGCTGCCGTACGACCCGCAAAAGGATCTGGCTCCGGTCATCATCACGTCCAGCCAGCCCAATGTGCTCGCGGTCACTGCGGCGCTTCCCGCCAATTCGGTCAAGGAGCTCGTCGCCTACGCCAAGGCCAATCCAGGCAAGCTCAACTTCGCGTCGGTCGGCAACGGCAGCTCGTCGCATCTCACGATGGAGCTCCTGAAGGCGACCGCGGGCATGGACATCGTGCACGTGCCGTTCAACGGCTCGCCGCCGGCGGTCACGGCAACGGTGCAGGGCGAGACGCAGATGCTCTTCGCGGTGATGC
The DNA here is from genome assembly GCA_005888955.1 of Betaproteobacteria bacterium. GTDB lineage: Bacteria > Pseudomonadota > Gammaproteobacteria > Burkholderiales > Casimicrobiaceae > PALSA-1003. Next base: position 8,524 of record VBCS01000419.1, on the reverse strand, counting down.
AGCCGCTGCAGGCGCAGATTCAGGCCGGCAGGCTGCGTGCACTGGCCGTGACGACGGCGACTAGGTTTGCGCTGTTGCCGGACCTTCCCACCGTTGCCGAAGCAGGCTTCCCGGGCTTTGAGGCGCTGGCCTGGAACGGCGTGCTCGTCCCCGCCGCGACACCGCGCCCGATCGTGCAGCGCCTCAACACCGAGATCAACGCGATTCTGAAGGACCCCGCCGTGAAATCGTCGCTGAACGCGCAGGGTTTCGAGCTCGTCGGGGGCACGCCCGAGGATTTCGCAAACTTGATCAGGAGCGAATCCGAGAAGTGGGCGCCGGTGATCAAGAAGACAGGCGCCAAGATTGACTAGCCTGCCAGACATGAAAATCGTTCTTGCCTACTCCGGTGGCCTCGACACTTCCGTCATCCTGAAATGGCTGCAGGACACGTACCGCTGCGAAGTCGTGACTTTCACCGCCGACATCGGCCAGGGCGAGGAGCTCGAGCCCGCGCGGACCAAGGCGAAGGCGGCGGGCGTAGCGCAGATCTACATCGATGATCTGCGCGAAGAATTCGTCCGCGACTTCGTGTTCCCGATGTTTCGCGCCAACGCCATCTACGAAGGCGAGTACCTTCTCGGTACGTCGAT
>VBCS01000419.1:0-7886 GCA_005888955.1 Betaproteobacteria bacterium | reverse complement strand
TGTCGCACGGCGCGACCGGAAAGGGCAACGACCAGGTGCGCTTCGAGCTCGGCTACTATGCGCTCGAGCCCGGCATCAGAGTGATCGCGCCGTGGCGCGAGTGGGACTTGAGCTCGCGCGAGAACCTCCTCGCCTATGCGGAAAAGCACGCCATCCCGATCGAGATGAAGCACCGCGGCAGCGGCGCGCCGTACTCGATGGACGCGAACCTCCTCCATATCAGCTACGAGGGCCGGGCGCTGGAAGATCCGGCGCAGGAGCCCGAGGAAGACATGTGGCGCTGGACCGTCGCACCCGAAAAGGCTCCCGACGCGGCCGAGTATCTCGAGCTTGATTACGTCAAGGGTGATATCGTGGCGGTTAATGGCAAGGCCCTGCCACCCGCGCAGGTCCTGACCGAATTGAACCGCCTTGGCGGCAAACACGGCGTCGGCCGTCTCGATCTGGTCGAGAACCGTTACGTCGGCATGAAGTCGCGCGGCTGCTATGAGACGCCGGGCGGGACGATCATGCTGAAAGCGCACCGCGCCATCGAATCGCTCTGCCTCGACCGGGAGGTCGCGCATCTGAAGGACGAGCTGATGCCACGCTACGCGAGCCTGATCTACAACGGCTACTGGTGGTCGCCGGAGAGAAAGATGTTGCAGACGATGATCGACGCCTCGCAGGCCCCCGTGAACGGCCATGCGCGGCTGAAGCTCTACAAGGGCAACGTGATGGTCGTCGGCCGCGCGTCGAAAACCGATTCGCTGTTCGACCCGGCGATCGCCACCTTCGACGACGATCGGGGGGCGTACGACCAGAAGGATGCGGCCGGGTTCATCAAGCTCAATGCCTTGCGGCTGCGGATCGAAACGATCCTCGCCCGCAAGTACAAATAGCGTCAGACCCCGATTATCAACGATCACTCTCGACGGTATCCGGGACAGTCTCGATAATCAGGATCTGACCCCACAACAAACCCATGCCTTCTTTCGACGTCGTCTCCGAAGTCAACCAGGTCGAAGTCCGCAATGCGCTCGACCAAGCCAACAAGGAAATCTCGACGCGCTACGACTTCAAGGGTTCCGATGCGCGCATCGAACACAAGGACAAGGAACTGACGCTCTACGCCGACGACGACTTCAAGCTCAAACAAGTGACCGACGTGCTGCTGGGCAAGCTGACCAAGCGCGGCGTCGACGTGCGCGCCCTCGAGTTCGGAAACGTTGCAAAGATCAGCGGCGACAAGGTCAAGCAGGTCGTCACGATCCGGGTCGGGATCGAGCAGGAGCTCGCCAAGAAGATCGTCAAGCTCATCAAGGACAGCAGGATGAAGGTGCAGGCGAGCATCCAGGGCGATGCGGTGCGCGTCTCCGGAGGCAAGAAAGATGAGCTGCAAAGCGCGATCGCGCTGGTGAAGAAGTCCATCACCGAATTTCCGGTGCAATTCGGAAACTTCAGGGATTAACCGCGCGAGCCCGCAGCGAGGCTTTCATTGCTGCCGGAGCGCGCCCTCGCCTTTCCCGTCACGCTGCGGCCGCTCGAGCCGCGCGACGCGCCCCGCGTGCAGCTACTCGCAGGCGAGCGCGCGGTCGCGGAAACGACCGCGCTCATCCCGCATCCTTATCCCGACGGAGCAGCCGACGCTTGGATTGCCGGCCAGGCCCGTGAGCAAGCGGCAGGACGCGAATATACCTATGCCATCACGTCGAGCGATGACGGTGTCCTCGTTGGCGCCATCGGAATGCGCCCCGTCGCGACGGAGCATGGGCACCTGGGTTTCTGGATCGGGCGGCCGTATTGGGGTCACGGCTACGCCACCGCAGCCGCGCGCGGCGTCATCGCACTCGCCTTCGGCTTGCTCGATATCGATGCACTGGCCGCATCACATCTGCAGCGAAATCCCGCTTCGGGACGGGTCATGGAAAAATGCGGCATGCATCTGCTCGGCATGGAGAAGCGGGACCATCGCGGCGCGCAGGAGGAATTCTGCGTGCGCGGCATCACGCGGGACGATTGGGAACACCTGATCGCGATGAACGCGGCTTGAACGTGTCGCAGCCTCCTCTTCGAGCCGTGCAAGTTGTGATGTCGCGCGGCGCTACACGAGATCGGCGAGCAGCGCGCTGCGCGTCGCGTCGGGTACAGGCTGCAGCGTCGCCGCGTATTCGGGATGATCGACGCCGATCGCCAGCTTGGCCCCGGATTTCAACGCAGCGATCATCGCCGGCGTCAACTCGAAACGCAGGAAATGCACCGCCGAAGTTTTCTCGTCGTTCTCCCGCTCGAGATCCTCGTCGGCGATCGCATGCACGCGCGGGTAGCCGTTCACCTGGACCCACGCGCGGTCCTCGATGCCCTTGAGGCGCGCGAGCGCCCGCTGGCGCTCGTCGACATCCTCGTACTCGACCAGCAGCGTCGCCTTCCAGTTGCGTCCGTCGGGGACCAGCGGGTTATAGGCGTCGAGCTCGTCCTGGATGCCGGCGTCCTCGAAGATTTTTTCGATGCGCAGCATTTCCTGGATCTGATAGCGGATCGTCAGCTCGTCCTCAAACAACAGGGTGAGATGCTCTCCCAGGTGCACCGTACGCGGCTTCTTGTGCTCGAGCACACGAGCACGGAATGCCTTGCGATCCCTCGTGTAGGCTTCCAGCGTCAGCAGAGACTCGCGCTTGATGATGGGCATGCGCTTTTCGTCTACAACCCGTAGGCGATGCGCAGCAGCGTCAGCGGGTGCGCCTTGGTCGGATGGCCGGCGTTCGGATCCTGGCGGGCGGCCTCGTCGATGCCCTGCATGATCGCGCGGCCGGCGATCGGGCAGTCGGAGCTGACGTAGTCAGGAGCGTCTTGCGCCATCTGCCGGAATACCGGCCTGCCGATCTTCATCGACGCGGCATAGAACTCGCGCTTCACGCCCCAGGTGCCGTCGTGGCCCGCGCAGCGCTCGACCGTGTTTACCGTCGTACCGGGAATCGACTCGATCACTTCCCGCGTCCGCTGACCGATGTTCTGCACCCGCGAATGGCAGGGAACGTGGTACGCCACCTTGCCCAGAGGCGTCTTGAAATCCCGCTTCAACAGGCCATCCCTGTCGCGCAACACGAGATACTCGAAGGGATCGAACATTGCCTCGGAAACGGCCTTGACATCCGCATCCTCAGGAAAAATGAGCGGCAGTACGCTCTTGAACATCAGCGTGCAGGACGGCACCGGAGTCAGGATCGCGTAGCCGGCACGCGCCAGACCGGCCAGCCGCGGCGCATTCGCGTTCTTGAGCTTCAGCACGGACTCGAGATCGCCTAGCTCGAGCTTGGGCATTCCGCAGCAGGACGCCTGTTCGACGATCACGTAGGGGATCTCGTTATGGTCGAGAATGCGCAGCAGGTCCAGACCGATGTCCGGCTCGTTGTAATTTACATAGCAGGTCGAGAAGATCGCGACCTTGCCCGGCGAGCGGCGCCCGACCTTCACCGGCCAGCCGACGGTAGGCGGCGCGAGCTCGGCGAACGGTTTTGCCGCGTACGGCGGCAATCTGCGCTCGGCGTGCACGCCGAGCATCTTCTCCATCGCTTTGCGGGCCAACGGCGTCGCGTTGGCCTTGTTCACGATCTGCACGACGACAGGAATCGTCGCGAGCTTGCCCAGCCGGTCGGTACTCGTGAGCAGCCGGTCGCGGAAACGCGTCTCGCCGTTGAGGAACTTGCGCGCCTTGGCGCGAAGCATCAGATGCGGAAAATCCACGTTCCAGGGATGCGGCGGCACATAGGGGCATTTGGTCATGTAGCAGATGTCGCACAGATAGCACTGGTCGACAACCTTGCCGTAATCCGCCTTGTCGACGCCGTCGACTTCGCCCGTCTTGCCTGCATCGACGAGATCGAACAGCGTGGGAAACGCGTTGCACAGGGAGACGCAGCGCCGGCAGCCGTGACAGATGTCGAAGATGCGCGCGAGCTCGCGGTTGAGCGAGGCCTCGTTGTAGAAATCCGGATTGCGCCAGTCGATCGGATGCCGGGTGGGCGCTTCGAGGCTGCCTTCGCGAATAGTCATTGGCTGCTCGTCGTCGCCGATCGGTATGGGCGATCCGCGGTCCGGGATGAGTTGTAGACTTGCCCGCGGATTAAGGGGCGTGCGTAGCGCGCCCGCTTCAATCCGCGGAGTTATTGCGTCACGGCGCCCCGGCGCTTGCTCAACGCGCTGACGTCGTTCGCCGTGACGCAATAACAACTAATCGGCGAGAATGTCGAGCGCCTTCTGAAACCGGTTGGCGTGCGAGCGCTCGGCCTTCGCCAGCGTCTCGAACCAGTCGGCGATCTCCTCGAACCCTTCGCCCCGCGCGGCCTTGGCCATGCCCGGGTACATATCGGTGTATTCGTGCGTTTCGCCCGCAATCGCTGATTTCAAGTTTTCGCGTGTCTTACCGATGGGCAACTCGGTGACCGGATCGCCGACCGCGGCCAGATAGTCCAGATGTCCATGCGCGTGCCCGGTCTCGCCTTCCGCGGTCGACCGGAAAACTGCCGCGACATCATTCTGCCCCTCGACGTCGGCCTTGCTGGCGAAATACAGGTAACGCCGGTTCGCCTGCGATTCGCCGGCGAAGGCCGCCTTGAGGTTCTCGTGCGTCTTGGTGCCCTTCAGATTCATTGCTGTCTCCTCTCGAGATGACGTGACCGAGCGGCGGTCAGCTGCAAGCCACCGCCGCTAACTCTCCGTGTTATTTTGCGCAACGCCAGTCTATATGTCCAATTGATTGTTAGAATATGACAAATAAACTGCGTATATCCGAAGAGATCCGCGGCGCCGCCACGTCGCCGCTATTCCCACTGCCTTTAACACCGAGGAGTACGCATGCTCCCCGACGCTTCGCTGGACCGGATCTTTCGCAGCGCGCGCACGTACAACGGCTTCGGAGACAAGCCCGTCACCGATGAAACGCTGCGCCGGATATACGACCTGCTGAAGTGGGGACCGACCAGCGCCAATTCATCGCCGGGCCGCTTCGTGTTCGTGAAAGGCAAGGCCGCCAAGGAAAAGCTGCGGCCCGCGCTGTCCGAGGGCAATCTCAACAAGACAATGGCCGCACCCGTCACGGCGATCGTGGCCTACGATACCGAGTTCTACGAAAAGCTGCCCAGGCTCTTCCCGCACACCGACGCCCGCAGCTGGTTCGCCGGCAAGTCGGCGCTCATCGAGTCCACGGCATTCCGCAACGGTACATTGCAGGGCGCGTACATGATCATTGCCGCGCGGGCGCTAGGCCTGGACTGCGGACCGATGTCGGGCTTCGACAACGCCAGGGTCGATGCGGCGTTCTTTCCCGACGGCAAGTGGAAATCCAACTTCCTGTGCAACCTGGGCTACGGCGATCCGGCAAGCGTCAAGCCGCGGAATCCGCGGCCGTCTTTCGAGGAGGCGTGCCGGATCGAATAATGCGCGCGGTTCGTAGCGCCGAACTCATTCTGCCGGCGTGCGTACAACGCGACACAGCGTCGGTAGCGCTCGCGACTCGCCACGCGCGATCCCCGCGCTTCGCGCGGGGCACCCTCGCCACGGGCTCGCGCGGCTAGTCTATGCGCTCGTATGCGGGCAGCGTCAAAAACTCGACGAAGACATCGTAGTTGACGAGGTCGGCGAAGATTTCCGCGGCTTCGTCGTAGCGGCCCTCGCCGAACGCCGGACCGAGCAGCGCCCTGATCTTCTGCATCTCCTCGGGGATCAGCGCCGCGACCATCTCCTTGGTCACCTTCCTGCCGTCGTCGAGTTTCCCCTTCGCCGACCGGATCCATTGCCAAACCTGCGAGCGCGATATCTCGGCGGTGGCAGCGTCTTCCATCAGGTTGAAGATCGGCACTGCGCCTTGGCCCGCGAGCCATGCACCGATGTACTGGATCGCGACGCTGATGTTGAGGCGCAGGCCCTTCTCGGTAATGGGCGCTTCGGGCTCGAATTTGAGCAGGTCGGCGGCGCTCACGCGCACATCCTCGCGCCTCTTGCTCGCGATCTGGTTCGCCGTCGGCATCAGCCGGTCGAACGCGTCCTTCGCCACGGGAACCAGTCCAGGATGCGCGACCCAGGTCCCGTCGTGACCGATCGTCGCCTCGCGCTCCTTGTCGGCCTTGACCTTGGCAAATGCCTCGGCGTTGGCGGCCCCGTCGTTTTTCACCGGGATCTGTGCCGCCATTCCGCCCATCGCGTGAATGTCGCGCCGGTGACAGGTCTGGATGCAGAGCTCCGCGTAGCTTTTCATGAAATGCGTTGTCATCGTCACCAGCGCCCGATCGGCGAGGCAGAAGTCACGATTGAGCCGGAACTTCTTGATGCACGAGAAGATGTAGTCCCAGCGGCCGCAGTTGAGCCCCGCGGAATGCTGCTTGAGCTCGTAGAGGATCTCGTCCATCTCGAACGCCGCGAGAATGGTTTCGATGAGCACCGTCGCCTTGATCGTCCCCTGCGGCACGCCCAGCTCGTCCTGCGCCATCACGAAAATGTCGTTCCACAGCCGCGCCTCGAGATGACTCTCCAACTTGGGCAGATAGAAATAAGGACCGCTACCGCGGGTGACGAGCTCCTTCGCATTGTGGAAAAAGAACAGCGCGAAGTCGAAGAGGCCGCCCGAGATCGGCGTGCCGTCGACTTTGACGTGCTTCTCGGGGAGATGCCAGCCGCGCGGGCGCACGAAGAGCGTAGCGACCTTCGCGTTCAACTTGTACTCCTTGCCTTCGGCCGAGACGTAGTCGATCCTGCGGCGGATCGCGTCGCGCAGGTTGATGTGGCCCTGGAGGTTGTTGTCCCATTTCGGCGTGTTGGCGTCCTCGAAGTCAGCCATGAATACGCTCGCGCCCGAATTGAGAGCATTGATGATCATCTTGCGATCGACCGGGCCGGTGATCTCGACGCGACGGTCCCGGAGGTCCGCAGGAATCGCGGCGCAGGTCCAGCGGGCGGCGCGGATCGCACGCGTCTCCGGGAGGAAGTCGGGTAGCTTGCCGGCGTCGAGCTCCCGTTGCCGCGCCGCGCGGCGCGAGAGCAGCTCCGCGCGGCGCCCGCCGAATGCACGCTGCAGTCTGGCCGCGAAGCCGAGCGCTTCGGGCGTGAGAATCCCGGCATATTCGGGGGTGACGCGGCCGGTGATCTCGATCCCCGGGCCGTAGCGCAGCGTGGTCATGAGCGATCCCTGTCCTCGATACCAAGCGAAGGCAAAGCAGCCAGGCGCGCTCAAGCAGGGGTTGGGCGAGGGGCGCCGGGACTACGGGCCGGTTGGGCCGCGGAACCCCGGTTCAGGCTGTGTTGCTGCGGTGCGGCAATAATAGCAGGGTAGGCGGGTTATGGGGTCTCGCATCCCGCTTCAAGCGCTACTCCCACCCTTCGCCCGGCCGCCCGCCTAGCCGGTCCAAGGTGATATTCCAAGATAGCGTGATGCGCGGCCGCCGCCCGCGATACGGATTCACGCTGTGCAGGTAGTCGCTGGAAAAAATCAGCATCGCTCCAGGCTCCATCTTGGGAATTATGTGGCGCGTGACGCGGCCGGGTTCGTCGGGACAGCAGCTGTCGATACGCGGATCGGCGAAGCAGAGCTTGCCCGCCATCGGGTCATCGTCATCGTCGTCGCCGGGGTCCAGCATGTAGACGATGCTGACGTTCGACCGCAGGTGACTGTGCGGCATGCAATAGTCGCCGGCGCGGTACACGCTCGCCCAGCTGTCGTCGGCATAGACCGGCCGGCGCGACAAGGTACGGTGCGCGAGCATCAGCGCTCGCGCGTGCACGAGCGAAGCCGCGTCCACATTCCAGTCGGAGATCTTGCGCACCTTGGTGCCACAGCCGCCTCGAAACACCGGCGCGCCCGGCATACCGGCTTTTTCCAGCACCAGTACCGCGCGCCAGCGCGGATCGCGCTCCGC
>VBCS01000418.1 GCA_005888955.1 Betaproteobacteria bacterium | reverse complement strand
TGACCTTGACGCAGATCATCTTGCCCGGATTGCGTTGCGCGTACACCTGCACGTCGACGGTCACCGACGTGCGACCGATGTGAGTTATTTCGGAGTAAAAGCTCACGACGTCACCGACGAACACCGGCTGCTTGAACACGAATGACTTCACCGCCACCGTCGCAACACGCCCGCGCGCGCGGCGCGCCGCGGCAACCCCGCCGGCAATGTCGACCTGTGACATCACCCAGCCGCCGAAGATGTCGCCATGCTGGTTGGCGTCAGCCGGCATCGGCACGACGCGCAGCGTCGGAGACTTGTCGGGCAGCGAGACGTCCTCGTCCATGAGATCGACGACGGCGCTATCGCAAAGGCGCAAAGCGCGCAAAGAATTTCATGTGAGATCCTTTCCTTGCGTCTTTGCGGTGAAGCTCTTCACGCGGCCTTCCTTCGGGCCTCGTCGCGAAGCTCGCGCCGCAGGATCTTGCCGACGTTGGATTTCGGCAGCTCGGCGCGGAACTCGACCTCACGCGGGCACTTGTAGCCTGTCAAGTGCGTCCGGCAATGGGCGAGCAGCGCCTCAGCGGTGAGTTTCTCATCCTTGCGGACAACGAACAGTTTTACCGCCTCGCCCGACTTCGCGTCGGGCACACCGATCGCCGCGCACTCCAGCACGCCCGGATGCATGACGACGACCGATTCGACCTCGTTCGGATACACGTTGAAACCGGAGATGAGAATCATGTCTTTCTTGCGATCGACGATGCGCACGAAACCGCGGTCGTCCATCACGCCGATGTCGCCGGTGGCCAGCCAGCCATTCGCGTCGAGCACCTTCGCCGTCTCGTCAGGTCGCTGCCAGTAACCCGCCATCACTTGCGGCCCCTTGATGCAAATTTCGCCCGCCTGCCCCAGCGGCACGTCGTGACCCGCGTCGTCACGCAATACGAGATCGGTCGATGGGATCGGGAGCCCGATCGCGCCGTTGTACTCCGGAAGATCGAGCGGATTTATCGTCGCCGCGGGCGATGTCTCGGTCAGGCCGTACGCTTCGATCAGCGGCACGCCGGTGACCTGCTTCCATCGCTCGGCAACCGCCTTCTGCACCGCCATGCCGCCGCCCAGCGTCAGGCGCAGCGACGAGAAATCCAGCCTCGCAAAATCGGCGTTGTTGAGCAGCGCATTGAAGAGCGTGTTGACGCCGGTGAACGTGGTGAAGCGGTGCTTGCTCATTTCCTTGACGAAAGCGGGAATGTCGCGCGGGTTCGTGATCAGCACGTTCTCGGCGCCTAGCGTCATGAATACCAGGCAGTTCGCCGTCAGCGAAAAGATGTGATAGAGCGGAAGCGGAGTAAGGATGAGGTGGCGCTCGTTGCCCAGGAACGGTTTCAGCCAGGCGCCCGCCTGCAGCAGATTGGCGACGATGTTCCTGTGCAGCAGCATCGCCCCCTTGGCCACGCCAGTCGTGCCGCCGGTGTATTGCAGGAATGCGATATCCTGGTGGGTGATCGGTACGTGCTCGAGCTTGCGTCGCCGACCCTCGGCCAGCGCTTGGGACAGCCGCATCGAGCCGGGGAGACGCCACGGCGGGATCATCTTTTTCACGTGACGCAGCACGAAGTCGACGAGCGGCCCCTTCCAGCCGAGCATTTCGCCGATGCTGGTCACGACGGCCTGCTTGACTGCCGTCCTGCCGACCACTTCCTGCACCGTGTGCGCGAAGTTCTCGACAACGACGATCGCCTCGGCGCCGCTGTCGGTCAACTGATGCTCGAGCTCGCGCGGGGTGTACAGCGGATTGATATTCACGACCGTGAAGCCGGCGCGCAGGATGCCGAACAGGCATACCGGATACTGCAGGATGTTGGGCATCATGAGCGCGACGCGCGCGCCCTTCTTGAGCCCGCGTCCCTGCAGAAACGCGCCGAACGCGGCCGAGGCACGGTCGAGGTCGGCGAATGTAATGGACTTGCCCATGCAGGTGTACGCCGGCCGCGGGCCGAACTCTGCGACGACGGAATCGAACACGTCGCGCAGGGACGCGTAGGTATTGACGTCGATTTCGGCCACGATCTCCTCCCTGTGGCCCGCTCTTATGTCTTCTGTTCTTAGCCTATGCTAGCAGAGGGCGACGGGGAGCCGGAACTCGCGGCGTAGTGCAGCGGACCGCCGCGGAACGGCGCGAAGCCCGTGCCGAAGATCGCCCCGGCATCGACCAGGTCCGCGTCCGCGACGATGCCGTCGGCAAGTGCAGCCTTGGCTTCGGCGATGTACGGACCAATCAGCCGGTCCGCAAGCCCCTGCGGAACAGGCCCGGCTTTGCGTTTCGCCGCCTTGCCGCTCGACCAGTCGTAGAAGCCGCGTTTGCTCTTTTTACCCAGATGGCCGGCGGCGGTCAGCGCGGTGAGTTTCTTCGGCGGCTCCGCGTCCTTGCCCAACATCTTGCCGACAGCAAGACAGATATCGAGCCCGACGGTATCGGCAAGTTCGATGGGACCGACCGGCATGCCGAAAGCGAGCGCAGCCTCGTCGACCGTCTCGGCAGCGATGCCTTCGTCGACGCAGCGCATCGCTTCCATGAGATACGGTGCCAGGATCCGATTGACGAGGAACCCCGGAGCGCTCTTAACCGGCAGCGGCAGCTTGTCGATCTGCCGGGCGAATGCGCAAGCGCGCGCAATGAGCTCGGCGTGCGTACTTGCGCCGTGGACGACCTCGACCAGCATCATCCTCGACACGGGGTTGAAGAAGTGCAGCCCGATCAGCCGGCCCGGGTCCTTCAACGGCGCGCCGATCTGCTCCAGAGGGATGCTGGATGTATTGGTTGCGAGCAGCGCGGACGGCTTGGCCGTCGCCTCCAGCGCAACGAACAGTTCCCGCTTGGCGTCGAGATTCTCGAAGATGGCTTCGATGATGACGTCGGCCCGCGCCGCGCCGTCGCCAACTACGTCCGGAATCAGGCGGTCGAATGCGTCGCGCACTCGCCGCGGATCCTTGAGGCGATCGGCAAAGAGCTTGCAGGCGCGCTGTATCGCCGGCTTGAGCCGCTCGGGCGACTGATCCTGCATCGTCACGGTCAGGCCGCGCAGCGCGCACCATGCCGCGATATCGCCGCCCATCGTGCCCGCACCCACGACATGCACGTGCCGGGCCGATCCGCGGGCGTCTCGAAGCGACTCGCCGGCTTCGCCTCCCGCAGCGGGAGAGGGCCCGGCCGTGGGGGTTGCATCGTCGCGGCCGAATGCCTTCAGGCGTTCCTGCAGCCGGAACACGCGGATCAGATTCACCGCCGTCGGCGTCTGTATCAAATGCGCGATCGACGCCGGATCGGACGGAGGCGGTGCGAGCGCATCGCCGTCGTGCTTGACCCAGATATCGAGGATTGCGTACGGCGCCGGATAGTGCTCGCGGCGCGCCCGCGCCGCGACCTGCTTTCTCGCCTGCGCTGCAATGATGGGCCGCAGCAGCGGATTCAAAGTCAGCGACAGCGGGAACGGGAGCCGCCGTGGAGACGGCGCGGCGAGAAGGACGCCGCGCGCGGTGTTCATCATGATCCGCGTCGGCACGCACTCGTCGGCCACGCCGAGTTTCTTCGCCCGGCGGGCATCGATCGTCTTGCCCGTCAATAGCATGTCGAGCGCGGCGGGGGCGCCGGCGAGCCAGGGCAGACGGCGCATGCCACCCCAGGCCGGAACGATCCCCAGCATCACTTCCGGCAGGCCGAGCCGCGTTCCGGGTTCGTCGACGGCGACGCGGTAGCGGCAAGCGAGCGCGAGCTCGAGGCCGCCGCCGAGACAGAATCCGCGAATCAGCGCCAGCGTCGGGTACGGCGTCGCCGCGAGCTCGTTGAATATGTCCCAGCCACGCTTGACGATCGCGAGCGCCTCGTCGACGGTCTTGACGCGCTCGAAGTCGTCGATGTCGGCGCCGGCGATAAATCCGTTGTCCTTGCCCGAGCGGATGATAAGCCCCTTGGGCGGCGTTGCTGCGAGATCGCTCAAGGCCGAACGCAATTCTTCTAGGACTTCGGCGGACAGCGAGTTGGTCGACGCGCCCTTCCTGTCGATGGTGAGCCAGGCGAAGCCCTCGCCGTCGCGGTCGAGCTTCCAGTGCCGCAAAGTCATCGTTATCGTCCCTGCAGGTTCCGCGCGACCATCATTCTGCACTGCCCGAAGTACCTTCCCGTAGGCGCGAAATCATGCGCACGCGCATAACGCTTGGTTCGCTGGGGCCGAATGAATTCGGCCCTATGCCGCCTCGACGAGCATCGCGCCGCCTAAGCCCCCGCCGATGCAGATCGCAGCAATTCCTCGCTTGGCCTTGCTGCGCTTGAGGACGTTGAGCAGATGCAGCACGATACGCGCACCCGACGCACCGACTGGATGTCCGAGCGCGATCGCGCCGCCGTCGACATTGAGCTTCGCTTCGTCTAGCTTGCCCAGCGCGCCGTCCTGCCCCAGCTCGGCCCTGCAATATGCGTCGTCGGCCCACGCGCGCAGGCAGGCGATCACCTGCGCCGCAAACGCTTCGTTGATCTCCCAGGCATCGATGTCGTCGAGCTTCAACCCATGACGTTTCAACAGCGGAGTCGCTGCGTGCACCGGCCCCAGGCCCATTTGCGCCGGATCGAGACCGGCCCATTCGCTGTCGACGATCGTGCCAAGGACGGGCAGCTGATACTTGGCGACGGCGGTGTCCGACGCCAGGACGAGCCATGCGGCGCCGTCGGTGATCTGCGAGCTGTTGCCGGCGGTGACGTTGCCGTATTTGCGATCGAAGAACGGCTTCAACTTGCCGAGGTTTGCCGGCGTCGAGTCTTCGCGCACGCCATCGTCCTTTTCGTACAGGTTTCCCTCGCCGTCGAAAAGCGGTGCGATCTCGCCGGTGAAGTGACCGTCTTTT
>VBCS01000417.1 GCA_005888955.1 Betaproteobacteria bacterium | reverse complement strand
TTCGACCCCGAGCGAGCGCTGGCGCTGATGGCGAAGTACCGTGTGCGAAACACCTTCCTCTTCCCGACGGCGCTGAAGATGATGATGAAGGCGGTGCCCGCGCCGCGCACGCGTTTCGACCTCGCGCTGCGCAGCGTGATGAGCGCCGGCGAGGCCGTCGGCACGACGGTATTCGCATGGGCACAGGATGCGCTCGGCGTGACGATCAATGAAATGTTCGGCCAGACCGAGATGAACTACATCGTCGGCAACTCGCACACGCTTTGGCCGGCGAAGCCCGGGTCCATGGGTCGCCCGTATCCGGGGCACCGCATAAGCGTCATCGCCGACGACGGCAAGGAAGCGGCTGTTGGCGAATTGGGCGAAGTGGCGGTGCATCGGACAGGATCGGACGGCACGCCCGACCCGGTTTTCTTCCTCGAGTACTTCAAGAACCCTGAGAGCACGGCGAAAAAGTTCGCCGGCGATTGGTGCCGCACCGGCGATCTCGCCTTGACAGACGACGACGGCTACCTCTGGTACCAGGGCCGCGCCGACGACATGTTCAAGGCAGCCGGCTACCGCATCGGTCCATCCGAAATCGAGAATTGCCTCGTCAAGCATGCCGCGGTGGCCAACGCCGCGGTTGTGCCGAGCCCCGATGAAACGCGAGGCAACATCGTCAAGGCATTCATTGTGCTGGGGCCGGGACAGACGCCCTCGCGTGCTCTCGAGGAAGACATCCAGCGTCACGTGCGGCAGTTTCTCGCGCCCTACGAGTATCCCAAGGAGATCGAATTCATCGACGCGCTGCCCATGACGACGACCGGCAAGATACAACGGCGCGTGCTGCGTGAGCGCGAGCGCGAACGCAAGATGCGCGTGGCAAACGCCTAAGGAACCTAACCTCATGGCGCGCCGGCTTTCCCTGACGCTGTTGCCCGAATCGATTGCGATCTGCCGCCTGGAGGCCGGGGATCCGATGCCGATGTGGGCAACCGCGGCGCCCTGGTGGTCGATCACCCGCACTCCCGACGAGCTATCGGTCGTCTGCGCGGAATCCTGCGTGCCCGCGGGGATCAGCGCAAGTCGCGGCTGGCGCGCGGTCCGCTTCGCCGGCCCGCTGCCGCTCGATCAGACGGGCATCCTGGCAAGCGTGACCGGACCGCTCGCGGCTGCGCATATTTCGGTATTCGCGCTCGGGACCTATGACACGGATTACGTGCTGATCCCGGAAGCGCAACGCACGGCGGCGATCGAAGCTCTGGAGCGCGCCGGCCACAGCGTCGGCAGCGCGGGCTACTAGCGCGTTCTAGGTGGCGTTGCCCGCGCCACCGTCGCGCGCGCGAAAGCCCTCGACGAAACGGCGGTGCGTCAGCACCCAGAACACCGCTGGCGCGACCGTCGGCAGGATCAGCGACCCAAACTGGTAGGCGAAGGCGATCGCTTCGCGTTGCAATGGACCGAATCCGGTCTGCGCGGCGACTGACGGCGCGGTGTCGAAGGTGACGCGTTTGAGGAATTCCGCGACCAATCCCCAGACGACGAGCGGGGCCAGCACGGCGTAGCCCAGGAGAAGCTTGCGCAGCGGATGCGGCTCGCGCGCCGCCAGAATAAGTGCTGCGAGCATCGGCAATCCGAAGCTGTAGAGCAGCGTGTTGACCTCGACCGAGATTACGCCGGTAACGCTCTGTTCGGTCGTGGCGAGCGCCGGCTTGAGGGTCGAGACGATGGTGAGCAAATGTCCTTGCTGCTCGACGCCCTGGATCAGATCGCGAAAAGCGAGCCTGGCGACACCCTCGGTCAACAACGCGATCGGCCACGCGAGGACCGGTCCAGCGAGATACCACACGAGGAATGCCAGCGGCAGCCATGCCGCGACCCGGAGCACAAACCGGCCGGGTGAAGCGTCCTGCATCGCGCCAAGCCGCTCAGGCGGCAGCGTACGCCGGCGCGGCCCGCGGCAGCGTACGCACCCACAGCAGCCAGACGATGAGCACGTCGAGCATGATCAGCGCCTGCCACACGTACTGATGCGCGAAATCGAAAGCGTCGAAGCTCCACTGGCCGAGGTAGAACAAGCTGATCACGCGGATGATGTTGAGGGCCTGGACGGCGACGATGCCGATGGCGAGCCCGACCAGCTTGCGTTTCCACGGCGCAGGGAAAGCGAGGATCGCGGCCACGAGCACGATCGTTGCTTCGACGCCGTTGCATCCGGCCTCGATCGAGACGGCGAAGCCGTTGCTGCCGCTCTGCAGCACCTTGCCGTCGGCCATCACGCCTGGATCGAAAACCTTGACGATACCCGCGCTGATCGCCGCCAGCGTGTCGGTCCAGGGCACGACGAACCAGCGCTGCCCCCACGGCGTCAGCTCGGTGCCGAACAGGAGCGCCTGCAGGACGAGAAAGCCGAGAAAGAAGCGAACCATCGGCCGCATGCGAGCCATCGCCTAGCCGGTATAGGCCCGTGCCAGCGGCGGATTGCGCGCGAAATACTGCTTGATCCCGGAGCGCATCGATGCGGCGAATCTTCGCTGGTAGCCTTCGTCGCGGAGCTTCTGCTCCTCGTCGGGATTGGAGATGAATGCGGTCTCGACCAGAATCGACGGAATGTCCGGAGCCTTGAGTACCGCAAACCCGGCTTGCTCGACGCTGCCCTTGTGCAGCGCGTTGACCGTGCCGATGCCGTCGAGGACCGAGCGTCCCACGCGCAGGCTGTCGCTGATCTGCGCCGTCTGCGACATGTCGAGCCAGGTCCTGGCGAGGACCGGCTCCATGGCGTTCAGATTGACCCCGCCGATCAGGTCGGCCTCGTTCTCGCGCTGTGCCAGCCAGCGTGCGGCAGCGCTGGTCGCGCCGTGCTCCGAGAGCGCGAACACCGACGAGCCGCGGGCAGTCGGTGTCGTGAACGCGTCGGCATGGATGGAAATGAACAGGTCCGCCCGGACACGGCGCGCCTTCTGCACACGGACGCCGAGAGGCACGAAATAGTCGTCGTCCCGGGTGAGCATCGCCCGCATCCCCGGCTCCTCGTCGAGCAGAGCCTTCAGCTTCCTGGCAATGGCGAGCGTGACGTTCTTTTCGTAGGTGCCGCGGCGGCCGATCGCTCCCG
>VBCS01000071.1 GCA_005888955.1 Betaproteobacteria bacterium | reverse complement strand
CCACGCATGGGGAAGAACAGATGAAACCCGGACCGCCACAAGTAGACGTTGACCTCGTCCGGTACCATGGTCCCGGTCACCACCGTATCGGCGACGAAGAATACGTGCTCGTAGGGCGCGCCCGGGAACGTGATGCTGCAGAGCTCCCGCACGGCGCTACGCGCCCCGTCGCATCCGGCGACCCACGCGGCCGTGATCTTCCGGGCCGTGCCGTCCGGCAGCTTGAGCGCTGCCGTGACATTGCGGGATTCCTGCTCCAGGCCGACCAGCTCGGTATTCCACTGCACAGAAATGCCCCAGTCACGAAGCTTGTCGCCCATGATCCGTTCGTTGTCGTCCTGGCCGAGGATGAGAATGAACGGATACGGAGTCACGCTTTGCCCGGCTTCGCCGAGGGGGACATGCGCCATCTTCCGCCCTTCCGCCCAGATGTTTGCGCCCGTTCCGCGCTTGCCGAGCTCGAGCGCCCGATCGATGATGCCGAGCTTCGAGTAGATCTCCAGCGTGCGTGCTTGCACGCCGAGTGCCCTGGTCTGCAGCGACGGCCCCGAATGTCGATCGACGATCAGCACGCGCACACCTCGCCGACTGAGCTGATTGGCGAGCATCAGCCCGGTCGGGCCTGCGCCGACGATCAGAATGTCAGTATCCATTCAAGGCCCTTTGCTCGAACAAATCAGCATCAACCCTTGACGCCTCCTGCGGTCAATCCGCCCGCTACACGCTCCTGGAACACCGCGATCAGAATCGAGATAGGAAACGATGGTGACGATCAGCGCCGCCGAGATCAGCGGCGACGCTCTTTAGTCATGATGTTCATTCGTCAACCCGTTCACTTGTGCACCGCCGGCCGGCCCGTCGGTTCGCTCGAAGATTGCAAACTGTGCCCAGCGCGTCGCCGACCAGTAGCCATATAACAGGATTTCGGCGTCGTTCCAGGCGATCCCTTGAGCGATCATTGCGTGGTCGAGATAAGGCACGGAAACGTACCCTGCCTGGAGGCACCGCAATCCGCTCGCATCCGCCAACCTAATGAGCGCCTCCTGTTCCAGTGTATCCCGGTGGGTCGCATCATCGTGAAAGTTGGAAATAGTCATGGGCCAGCCCGCAGCCCGATATTCCGCAGCGGTCGGAAGCAGTTTGGTCGTGGGCGAAGGCATCTCGACATAAGCAAGCCCGCCCCCGCGGAGACTCTTCGCAACTTGCGCGAGCACCTCGGCCGGAGCGTTCACGTGCTCCAATATGTGACTCGCGATGATCGCATCGAAGGCTGCTTCCGGAAAGGGAATGCCCTCATTCAGGTCGGCGACACGAAAGTCGTCGTAAAGCGCCGCGGTGAGCGGCTTCACGAGGTCTATGCCGAACAAATGGATGTCCGAGCGATCCGGAGCCAGGAATTGTCGCCAAAACGGGAGTCCTCCCTTGCCGGCGCCCAGGTCGAGAACGCGAGCGTTCGGCACGATGCTCTTGAAGAAGTTGAATCGGGGATGGACACGCCAGTACCACTCGATCAACTGCTCCTTCCCCACACCTTGGAGATTTGGGGGGCAAGCAGGCACTTCGAAACGCGAGACATCGAACGATGAGCGCGATTCGGGCTGATCCGCGGCGGTCCTTCGGCTCAACGCAAGGCCCCGAACCAGTGCGAGCCCTTTTCGGAGGTCGCGTGAAAATGAAGTAACCATAAGCTGGGGTATCTTCACCAAGAAATTGGGCCCCGGCCCAGCCTGCTCCGGCAAGTCTCGAATCGGCGACAGCTGTTGTGTCGTCCAGCTACGCAATCCACTAGCTTTCCGCGGCGGTGAGCGCAAGTCCCGCATCGATGATCAGATTATGTCCCGTCATGCCACGCGCCTCATCGGAGGCGAGGAACAGCACGCCACGCGCGACGTCGTCCTCGTTCAGGCGGAACTTCAGGCACTGCTGGGCGAGGAACTCGCGTTCCATTTCGGGGCTGATCCATAACGCGCGCTGGCGTGGCGTGTCGATCGCTCCCGGCACGAGACAGTTGACGCGGATGTTCTGCGGTCCCAGCTCGCGCGCCAGCGTGCGCGTCAACCCGTGGATCGCCGCCTTTGCGGTCGTATAGGCGACCATGCCGGGCGTAGCGCGCATCCACGATACCGAGCCGAGGTTGATGATCGACCCGCCGCCCGCGCGCGCCATCCCCGGCGCGACCGCTTGTGCCGCGAAAAAATGGTGGCGAAGATTGACCGCAAGGCGATCGTCCCAGTATTCCGGCGTCACGCTCTCGAGCGCGTGCCGGTCGTCGCGCGCCGCATTGTTGACCAGCACCGTTATCGGTCCCCACTCGGTTTCGATGCCCGAGAGCGTCGCGCGCAGCGCGGCGATATCGCGCACGTCGCAGTGGCCGTAGCGCACCGACGCCGGCGCGAGTCGCGCGACGAGCGCCTGCGCAGGTTCGTCCGCGACGTCGCAAAACGCCACGCGCGAGCCTTGTTGTGCGAAACGCTCGACGATGCAGGCGCCGATCCCCGAGCCGCCGCCCGAGATAAAGATCGTGCGGCCGGCGAGGCTCGGATAGCCGGCCATCGAGCCGCGGACCGGGGTGCCAAGCGCTGTCACGCGCAAATCCTACATCACGAGAGGCGACTTCGGTGCGATGCGAGGGCTACAATAGCCACCGCAAGCGCGCCGCCAATCACGGTTTCGAGGAATCCCGATGGACCTCCCTGTCAATCATTTCAAACGCGCGATCGCCGCCGGCAAGACCCCGGTAGGCGCCTGGCTCGTGAGCTCGGCGCCGTCGACGGCCGAAGCGCTCGGCTGCATCGGCTTCGATTTTCTGGTCGTCGACATGGAGCACACACCGATCGATACCCCGCAGATGATCGGCATCCTGCAGACGATTGCGGGCACGCCGGCGCAGGCGATCGTGCGCCCGCCGTGGAACGACATGGTGATGGTCAAGCGCGCGCTCGACGCCGGTGCGCAGAGCCTGCTCTTCCCGTTCGTGCAGAACGCCGAGGAGGCGAAGCGCGCGGTCGCCAACACGCGCTATCCTCCCGCCGGCGTGCGCGGCGTCGCCGCAATGCATCGCGGCAGCCGCTACGGGACGATCCCGAACTACGTCACGCGCGCGCACGAGGAGATCTGCGTGATCGTGCAGATCGAGACGCTCGCCGCGTTCGCGCAGATCGAGGCGATCGCTGCGGTGCCCGGGATCGACTCGATTTTTATCGGCCCCGCGGACCTTTCGGCGTCAATGGGATTCCTGGGCGACATGGGCAACCCGGCCGTGCAGGACAAGCTCTCCGCCGGCGCGCAGACGTGCAAGCGCCTCGGCAAGCCCTGCGGCATCGTCGGCGCCAATCCGGAAGTGGTCGGCAAGTTCCTCCAGTACGGCTTCTCCTGGGTCGCGGTGGGTTCCGACCTGGCCATGCTCACCAGCCGGGCGCAGGAATTCTTGAGCGCCGTGCGCAGCACCGTCGCAGGGA
Organism: Betaproteobacteria bacterium; assembly: GCA_005888955.1. Classification (GTDB taxonomy): domain Bacteria; phylum Pseudomonadota; class Gammaproteobacteria; order Burkholderiales; family Casimicrobiaceae; genus PALSA-1003. Next base: position 7,451 of record VBCS01000071.1, on the reverse strand, counting down.
TGCCGCGGCCGTAAAAGGGCCGCAGTACGCCGCAATGACGGTCGAGATCCTGTAGGGTGCGACTAATTCGCACGCGACGTCAATATCACCGCCGCGGCCGAATGAATTCGGCCCTATGCGTTCACGAGGAACCGATGTGACGGCGACAATCGAGCTGCGCGCCGGTTTGGCGCGGCTGACGCTCGCGCCGGAGATCGGCGGTGCGATCGCAGCCTACGAATGGAACGGCAAGCCGATTCTGCGCCCGACGTCCGACGAAGCGCTCGCGGCCGGGGACGTTCGCTCGTTTTCTTCGTATCCGCTGATCCCGTTCTCCAATCGCATCGCCGACGCGATGCTGCACTGGGGCGGCGAGGCGTATCCGCTGCAGCGCTTTCTCCCCGAAGAATCGCACGCGATCCATGGCAACGGCTGGCGCCGCGCCTGGAACATAGTCGAGCAAGCGCCCACGCGCGCGACGGTCGAGCTCGTGCACGACGCCGCAGGAGATAACGCGAGGGAATGGCCGTTTCCCTACCGTGCGCGCCAGGCGTTCGATCTCGCCGCGGACACGCTGACGCTGACACTGACGATTTTCAACACCGGCGGCGCACCGTTTCCGTTCGGCCTCGGCTGGCATCCGTTTTTTCCCTGCAATGCCGCGACCGTGCTCGGCTTCGTCGCGGGCGGCGTCTGGCGGACCGATCCGACCCTTCTGCCCACGCGGCTCGATCCGGTACCGCAAGCGTGGAACTTCGGCGCGCCGCGGCCGATCGCTGCGACGACGCTCGACAATTGCTTCGCCGGCTGGCAGCCGCCGGCGACGCTGCGCTGGCCGGATCGCGGTCTCGCGGTGGCGGTCACCGCCGACGACGCCTGCGAACATCTGGTCGTGTTCATTCCGCCTGACCGCGACTATCTCGCCGTCGAGCCAGTCACGCACATGACCAACGCGTTCAACCGGGCAACGGCCGGTCAGCTGGACACGGGCACGCGCCTCCTCGCGCCGCGAGCGACGTTTTCTTGTACGATGCGCATTTCGGTCTCGCCCAGCTCCGACGATGCGCTCGCCGTTTGACTGCGTGCTCGACATCAAGGCCAGCCTCGGCGAATGTCCGGTGTGGTCGGTCGACGAACAATTGCTGTACTGGGTTGACATCAATGCGCCGTCGCTCAATCGTTTCGACCCGCTTACCGGCCAAAACACCGCGTGGGCGATGCCGGAGGCGATTGGTTGTTTCGCGCTGCGGGCGGACGGTGGATTCGTCGCCGCGCTGCGCGACGGCGTGTGGTTCGCGGACCGCGACGGCAAGCTCGGGCGCGAGATCGCAGGCGCGCCATACGATCCCGCGCATCACCGCTTCAACGATGGGCGCACCGATCCCCAGGGCCGCTTCTGGGTCGGCACCATGAACGAGAATCGCGACGCGGCGACCGCACGGCTGTATCGCCTCGACCCCGATCGCGCGCTGATACCGATGATCTCGGGCATCACGATCTCCAACGGCCTAGCGTGGAGCCCCGACTCGCGCACCATGTATCACGCCGACACCGCGACGCGAACGATCAGCGCCTGGGAATTCGACCCGGCCACGGGCGACATCTCCAACGAGCGCGTGTTCGCCCGCTTCGTGGGCGAATCCGACCGCCCCGACGGCGGCGCCGTCGATCGCGAGGGCTGCTACTGGAGCGCGTTCTATCGCGGGGGCAGGGTCGTGCGCATCTCGCCGCGCGGCGAGTTGCTCGCCGAGTTTTCGCTCCCCGCCATGTGCCCGACGATGTGCGCCTTCGGCGGCCCGGATCTGAAGACGGTATACGTGACGACGGCGCGCCAGCGGCGCGAGGCCGACGAGCTTGCGCGTCTGCCGCAGTCCGGCGGAATTTTCGCCATGCGCGTCGACGTGCCGGGCATGGCCGAGCCGAAGTTTGGCGGACAACGATGCAACTCGACACGACTGCGTACATCCGCGTGAGCGCGCCCGACAGCTTGGGAATGTCGGCGTCGGGCGGTGCGTTTGCCACGAGTACCGGCGACGTGCTGGAAGTCGGGTGCTTCGGTCCTGGCGTATTCCGCCTGCGAATCGGTGCGAATACCAAGCCCGATTACGGGCTGGTCGTCGGCCGCGCGCAGCGCTGCGATACCGCGCAACCGGATCCCGGCGTATGGTCGTTCGCGGCCGGCGGCACGCGCTTCGAGCTCGCCGGTGAGCCGCTGCGCTTACGTTTGCTGCACGACGAGCAAACGCTCCTCACGTCAGTCACCGACGAGCATTTCCGCGGCTTCACGCGCCTGCCGGCGATCGGCCGCACGCGCGCGGGGCAACAATGGCTGGCGGCGTTCGCGCTGGCGTCCGGCGAGCCGGTGTATGGCCTGGGTGAAAAGTTCGGTCCGCTTAACAAGCGCGGTCAGCTCGTAACCTCGAACGTCGAGGATGCGCTGGGCGTCAACACGGACTGTTCGTACAAGAGCACGCCGTTCTGCTGGAGTCCGGGCAATGGCGCGGCCGCGAAAGGCGGTGCCTGGGGCATCTTCGTCAACACGCCGGGCCGCGTAATGCATGGCGTCGGCCATCCCGGCTGGTCGCATCGCTCGTACGGCATCGTCGTCGACGACGAGGCGCTCGACCTGTTTCTGTTCGCCGGCCGCGATCCCGCGCAGGTGCTCGAGCGCTACACGACCCTCACCGGCCGCGCGCCGGACGTACCGCTGTGGAGCCTGGGGCTGTGGATGTCGCGCGCGTATTACCGCACCGCCGACGAGGCGATGGCGATCGCCGAGGATCTGCGCGAGCACAAGATTCCCTGCGATGTGCTCACCCTCGACGGCCGCGCCGTGTGGGACGTGCGCACGCGCTTCGACTTCCAATGGGATCCGAACCGCTACCCCGACCCACGCGCGACGCTCGCGCGCATGAAACGGCACGCGCTCAAGATCTGCGTCTGGGAATATCCCTACGTGTCGGTTCATTCCCCGCTGTTCAACGAGCTCGCCGCGAAGCATTTCCTGTTGACGACGGCGACCGGCGACCCCTACGTTTTCGAGTGGGACACTGCGCCCGCAACCTCGCCGTTTTCCGGCGCGCTCACTCCGCTCCCCGGATCCGGCATCGTCGATTTCACCAACCCTGAAGCGTACGCATGGTGGCGCGATGCGCACGAGGCGCTGTTCAGAGCCGGGGTCGACGTGATCAAAAGCGACTTCGGCGAACAGGTTCCCGACGATGCGCTCGCATTCAACGGCGACCGTGGCGCGCGGCTGCACAACGTCTATCCGCTGCTGTACAACCGCTGCGTCTTCGAGGCGACGAAGAAGTTCACGCCGGCGGAAGCGCAGCCGCCGATCGTATGGAGCCGCGCGGGCTGGGCCGGCAGCCAGCGCTATCCGGTCCAGTGGGGCGGCGATCCGCAGAGCGATTGGGAAGGACTCGCCGCGAGCATCCGCGGCGCGTTGTCCTGGGGCATGAGCGGGGGACCGTATCACGCCAGCGACATCGGCGGCTTCTACGGGTCGGAGCAGCCGTCCCCGGAGCTGTATCTGCGCTGGCTGCAGATGAGCGTGTTCAGCTCGCACATGCGCATGCACGGATTGGGCCCGCGCGAGCCGTGGACGTTCGGCAAAGACACCGAAGCCATCGCGCGCCAGTGGATCGAATTCCGTTACCGATTGCTGCCTTATCTGAAGACAGTGATCGCCCAGGCGACGGCGACCGGAATGCCGGTGATGCGCGCGATGCCGCTGGCGTTTCCCAACATCGCGCTGACGCGCGGTTACGAGACGCAGTTCATGTGCGGCGATGCGCTGCTGATCGCGCCGATCGTGTTGCCGGGCGGCGAGGTCGAGGTCGCGCTTCCCCCCGGCGCATGGTACGACCTCGCAAGCCGCCAGCGGCTTGCCGGCCGGCAAGTCGTCCGCTACCGCGCCCCGCTCGACAAGTTTCCAGTGTTCGGGCGCGAAGGCTACGCGCTCCCGCTGGGGCCTGTCGTGCAGCACACCGGCGAAATCGACGTGACGCGACCGTTGGCCGCGTTGTATCTGTTCGGCAAGCCGACCCAGGCGCTCGACGGTTTCTCCCAGGCACGGATCACGCTGAGCGAAGGGCCTGCGGCGGTTGCCGCGGCGGCGGCGGTGAAACTGGAAACCTTCGGTGATTCGGTCGGCATTCGCGTCGAGCCTCTGCCCGACTCATGACGTCGCGACCGACGATCGCGGTCACGATCGGCGAGCCGGCCGGCATCGGGCCTGATTTGTGCGTGCGCCTGGCCGAGCGCACGTGGCCCGCGCGCTTGGTTCTCGTCGGCGATATCGAGCTCCTGCGCGAGCGCGCTCGCCGTCTCGGCGCCGGCATTCGCTTCGGCCCGTACGTCCGCCGCAACTCTCCGCCATCGGCCACGCTCGAAGTCGCGCATTATCCGGTCGCCGCGCCGGTCGCGCCCGGTCGCCCGGATCCCGCCAACGCCAAGCTCGTACTGGCGACGCTCGAAGCCGCCGTGGCCGGCTGCCTGTCGGGCGAATTCGCGGCCATGGTGACCGCACCGGTGCAGAAAAGCGTCATCAACGATGCCGGCATCGTGTTTACCGGCCATACCGAATTCCTCGCCGAACGCACCGGCGCCAGGCGCGCGGTGATGATGCTCGTCGGCGGACCGCCGAAGCAGATGCTGCGCGTCGCGCTGGCGACGACGCAGTCGAAATTGGAAAGTTGCGCAGGAACGAACACCGTGTCCGCCGGCAATGGTCCGGCGACGTCGAGACCTGTGGCGCGCGCCGCGGCGATCGCCGGTTCGATCGTCTCGATCTCCTCGCGTCCGAGGTAGCCGCCTTCGCCCGCGTGGGGGTTCAACCCGCACACGGCGATCCGCGGCCGCGCGACACCGAACTTGGCCGTGAGATCGGCGGCGACGATGCCAAGGATTTCTTCGAGGTCCGTTTGTATGATCGCCGCAGGCACGGCGGCGAGCGGCAGGTGCGTCGTCGCCAGCGCGACGCGCAGCATCTGCTTCGGCGGTCCGCCGACGAGCATCATCACCGCGCGCCTGGCGCCGGTGCGTTCGGCGAGGAATTCGGTATGGCCGGTAAACACGATGCCGGCATCGTTGATGACGCTTTTCTGCACCGGTGCGGTCACCATGGCCGCGAATTCGCCCGACAGGCAGCCGGCCACGGCGGCTTCGAGCGTCGCCAGTACGAGCTTGGCGTTGGCGGGATCCGGGCGACCGGGCGCGACCGGCGCGGCGACCCGGTGCTCAAGCACGTGAGCTTCGGACACGGCGTCAACATCACGCTGGGATTGCCTATCCTGCGGACATCGGTCGATCACGGCACCGCGCTCGACCTGGCCGCCCACGGCAAGGCCGCACGCGCGGCCGACCCGGGAAGTCTGCTTGCCGCCGTGGGGCTGGCGATCGAGATCTCGCGCCGCGAAACCTGAAACGCGAGATCGACTCTCGCTCCACAAGACGCCCATCATGAACGATGCTTTTCTTTCTCACCTGCGCGAGGCTGTCGACGGCATCCGTGCCGACGGTTTCTACAAGACCGAGCGCGTGATCGCGAGCCCGCAATCGCCATCGATCCGGCTCGCGGACGGCAAGGAGGTCCTCAACTTCTGCGCCAACAATTATCTCGGTCTCGCCGACGATCAGCGGCTCACCGACGCCGCCAAGGCCGGTATCGACCAATGGGGCTTTGGAATGGCCTCGGTGCGCTTCATTTGCGGCACCCAGCGCGTGCACAAGGAGCTCGAGGCCGCGCTCTCCGCCTTCCTCGGCACCGACGACAGCATCCTCTACTCGAGTTGCTTCGACGCCAATGGCGGCTTATTCGAGACGCTGCTGACCGAGGACGACGCGGTGATCAGCGATGAGCTCAATCACGCGAGCATCGTCGACGGCATTCGTTTATGCAAAGCCAAGCGCTTCCGCTATCGCAACAACGACATGGCGGACCTGGACGCCCGGCTCAGCGAAGCCGACAGCGCCGGAGCGCGCTTCAAGTTGATCGCGACTGACGGCGTATTCTCGATGGACGGCATCGTCGCCGACCTCTCCGCGATCTGCGACCTCGCCGACAAGCATCGCGCGCTGGTGATGGTCGACGACTCGCACGCCGTCGGCTTTCTCGGCGCCGCGGGACGCGGCACGCCGGAGTACTGCGGCGTCGAGGGACGAGTCGACATTCTCACCGGCACCATGGGCAAGGCGCTCGGTGGTGCATCGGGCGGCTATACCGCGGGCCGCAAGGAAATCGTCGAGATGCTGCGGCAACGCTCGCGTCCCTACCTCTTCTCCAATACACTGGCGCCGGGCATTGCCGCGGCTTCGCTCAAGGTCCTGGCGAACGGCGAGCGCTTCCGGCGCGAAATGACGGCGCTGGGCTTCGAGCTGGTGGCGGGAGGGCATCCGATCATCCCCGTCATGCTGGGCGATGCCGCGCTCGCCACGCGCATGGCGAACGCGCTCCTGACCGAGGGCGTCTACGTGATCGGCTTTTCGTATCCCGTGGTGCCCAAGGGCAAGGCCCGAATTCGCGCGCAGATGAGCGCCGCACATACCGCCGAGCAGATCGACCGCGCAGTCGCGGCGTTCGCCAAGGTCGGGAAGGCCTTGGGCGTGATCCGTTAGTCCGTTCGTGGTGAGCTTGTCGAACCATGAACGGCCGCAAACTGAAAGGTTGCTCAAAATTGAATAAAGTCTCACCCATATGAAGGCATTGGCAAAACTCGAACGCGCACCCGGCCTGACGCTGACGCGGGTAAAAAAACCCGAAGTCGGGCACAACGACGTCATGATCCGGATCCGCAAGACGGCGATCTGCGGCACCGATCTGCACATCTGGAACTGGGACGAGTGGGCGCAGAAGACCATTCCCGTACCGATGCACGTCGGCCACGAATACGTCGGCGAGATCGTCGAGATCGGCCAGGAAGTGCGCGGGTTTAAAGTCGGCGACCGCGTTTCGGGCGAGGGTCACATCACCTGTGGCTTCTGCCGCAACTGCCGCGCCGGCCGGCGGCACCTGTGCCGCAACACGGTCGGGGTGGGCGTCAATCGCGAAGGAGCGTTCGCCGAGTACCTCGTGATTCCGGCGTTCAACGCGTTTCGCATCCCCGACGACATCTCCGACGACCTTGCGTCGATCTTCGATCCTTTCGGCAATGCCACGCATACCGCGCTCACCTACAACCTCGTCGGCGAGGACGTGCTCATCACGGGTGCCGGCCCGATCGGCATCATGGCCGCCGCGATTGCCCGCCACGTCGGCGCACGCTACGTCGTCATCACCGACGTCAATGATTATCGTCTGGGGCTGGCGCGGCGCATGGGCGCGACGCGCGCAGTGAATGTCGAGCGCGAGAACCTGCGCGGCGTCATGACGGAGCTGGGCATGACGGAAGGCTTTGACGTCGGGCTCGAAATGTCCGGCGTGCCGCAGGCCTTCGCCGACATGCTCGAGCACATGAACCACGGCGGCA
>VBCS01000062.1 GCA_005888955.1 Betaproteobacteria bacterium | reverse complement strand
TCGACCGCATGATCCGCTACTCGACCCGGCTGATGCTCTGCGCCGGACTGGCAATGGCCGCGCTGGCTTGGGCCGGGGTCGCGCACCCGGCGGCTATCGTGGTTCCGATGTTCCTGTTCATGGTCGCGTTGATGACGACGATGCCGCAGGCGACCGCAGGCGGGCTGACGCCTTTTCCCGAAATCTCGGGCAGTGCGGCGTCGCTGCTCCTATTCTGCCAGTTCATGCTGGCGTCGACCGCGGCGCTGATCGTCGGCGTGACCTTCGACGGAACGCAGCGGCCGATGGCAACCGTGATCGCCGTCGCATCGACGCTCACGTTCATCGCCTTCCGGGCTCTCGTCCGGCATCGATGAGCGTGAGCTAGGTGCCGCGGACGATCAGGCGCTCCAGCGGGGCCACGATCGCGGTGGCGGCGTCCATGCCTATGCGCTTGATCAACGCCTGTGCGAAATCGGGCAGGAAATCGTGCAAGTCGCGCAGGTTTTCCGCGCGCTGCAATCGCATCATCATCAGATAACCGCGGAAGCCGAGATGCTGGTTGATCAGGTCCGAGAGCTGTTGTTGCGCCGCAATGAAGCGCTCGACCTCGTCTTCGCTCCGCGGGGCCGGCGCTTTTTCGTCCTCCGTGACGGAGGGCGCGCTGAAGCGCTTGGTGATCAGACCGGCGCGCTCGAGCGCAGCGAGCGCGCTCGCATCGACGCGCAATGACTGCGCGCGCTCCAGGACCTCGCCGATCGTGCGGTTGCCGTCGATCATGATCAGCAGGCTGCGCAGCGCGATCGGAAGATTGAGCTTGCGCTCCTTGAGCTCGCGTACGCCGTCGTCGGTCTTGGCGTAGATTTCACCCGGATTCATCGTCCGACCCCATGCCTTGCGCGAGCGCACGGCTGCACTCGACGATTTTGGGCTGCATTATAGACGAGCGTGGAAGCTCTCGCGGCGTGGGACAATTCGCCGCTGCTTAACGCCGTCGCGGGAAAGGGTTTGCATGCTGCTTCGTTTCGATCGCGCTCTGCTCAACGCCAATCGCTGGTCGGTGATCGCGATCCTCGGCGCGATGGCGGCGATGGTATTCGTCAACGTCGCGTTGCGCTTCACCACCGATCGCTCACTGCTCTGGGTCGAGGAGACGTCGCGGTACCTGATGATCTGGCTCACGTTTCTCGGTTCCGGTCTCGTGTTGCGTTACGGCGGCCACGTCGGCATCGACACGCTGCAGGAGGCGCTGCCGCGACATGCGGCCGCGATCCGCGCGATTATCTTCGTCATCCTGCTTGGATTTTTCGCGCTGATGGTGTGGGTGGGACTGCGTTACGCAGCATTCGCGTGGAACCAGACGACCCCTGTCTTGCAGATTCCGATCGGTGCCGTTTACCTGGCGATGCCCGTCGGCTTCGCGCTCATGATCGCGCATCTGCTGCTTATGGCCGGGCCGTACCTAAAGCGGCGCTCATTCCTGGCTGATGGCGAATTCGGCGCCTAGATCGTTAGCCCCAAGCCTTGATCGCTGCCCTTTTCATCGTGTGCACATTGCTGCTCGTGCTGGGAGTGCCGGTCGCGTTCGCGCTCGGGGGAGGCACGCTGGTAGCGATCCTCGCGAGCGGCAACCTGTCGCTGCTGGCACTGCCGAAAACCATGTTCTCCGGCATCGACATCTTCGCCCTGGAAGCGGTGCCGTTCTTCATCCTGACTGCGGAGCTGATGACCGGCGGCGCCTTGTCCGAGGTCCTGCTGCGCTTCGCCTCGCAATTTGTAGGCCGCTTCCGCGGCGGCATGGGGCACACGAACATCCTCACCTTGACCTTCTTTTCCGGGATCTCCGGCTCGGCGCTGGCCGACGCCGCGGGACCCGGCGCCATCATGATCCGGATGATGAAGGACGATGGCTACAAGCCCGAATACGCGGCCGCGCTCACCGCGGCGACCTCGATCCTCGGACCGATCATTCCGCCGTCGATCAGCATGATCATCTATGCGCTCGCGTATCCCGACGTGAATCTCGTCGGCCTGCTGATCGCAGGCGTGCTGCCCGGAATCGCGATCGCGGTCGCGATGGCGATCATCAATCACGTCATTTCGGTCCGGCGCAACTACCGCGGCTCGAGGCGTCGCTACGGCTGGCATGACTATGTGCGCAATACCTGGCGCGCGCTGCCCGCGCTGGCGCTGCCGGTGCTGATCCTGGGCGGCATCGCATCGGGGGCGTTTACGCCGACGGAGGCCTCCGTGATCGCGGTGTTCTACGCCCTTTTCGCCGGCCTTGTCATCTACCGCACGCTCGAGTGGGCCATGCTGCCGGGCATCCTCGCCCGGTCGGCGCTGATGACCGCTTCCGTGTTGATCATCGTCGCGATGTCGGCGGCGTTCGCCTGGGTGCTGACGATCTCGCGCGTGCCGCAGGAGCTGACCGCCATGATCGTTGGCATGCACCTGTCGCCGCTCGCATTCCTGTTCGCAGTCAACGTGTTCCTGCTCGCCTTCGGCATTTTCATCGAACCGCTGCCGGGGATCGTCGTGCTGGTGCCCATACTCGCGCCGATCGCGCATGCGCTGGGCATCTCGGACCTGCAGTTCGGGATCATCGTGATCGTCAACCTGACCATGGGTATGCTCACCCCGCCGGTCGGCGGCCTGCTGTTCGTCACTTCGGTCGTCGCCCGCGTGCCGCTCGCGAAGATGATCGGCGAGCTCTGGCCTTTCCTATACGCGCAGATCGGCGTGCTCGCGCTGTTGTCGCTGTTTCCGGCAATCAGCACCGCGCTGCCGGCGGCGTTCGGCTATCGCTGACGACGTCGCCAATGAGACGCCTCAAGGCGCGCGGCGCGAGCGTTCAGGTTTTCGAGGCGTAGTTGCGGATGCGGTCGATGTTTGCCTGGCCGAAGCGCCGGGCAAAATCCGCGTAGGCCGGTCCGAGCGCCGTTTGGAACTTCGCCTTGTCGACATTCTCGGCGACGATCATGCCTCGGGCGCGAAGATCCGCTACGGCCTTTCGCTCGTCATCATCGACGCGGGCGCGATTGGCCTTGACGCCCTCGCTGGCGGCGTCGAGGAACGCCTGCTTGTCGGCCTCTGAGAGCTTCTCCCATTGCGCCTTGTTCATGAGAAAGACCGCGGGCGAATAGACGTGGCCCGTGAGCGACAGGTATTTCTGTACCTGGTCGAGCTTGGCGGCGGTGATGACCGACAGCGGATTCTCCTGGCCGTCGACCGTACCTTGTTGCAGAGCGGTGAACACCTCGGTGAATGCCATTGGCGTCGGGAGAATGCCGAATTGTTTGTACGCCTCGATGTGGATAGGGTTTTCCATCGTACGCATCTTCAGGCCCTTCAGGTCTTCCGGAACGTTGACCGGCCGCTTGCTGTTGGTCATGTGCCGGAACCCGTTCTCGGCCCACGCCAGGCCGACCATGCCCTTGG
>VBCS01000416.1 GCA_005888955.1 Betaproteobacteria bacterium | reverse complement strand
ATCGTCTTGACCCGCTCGGCGTCGGCAACAGAGAAGTCCTTGCAGGCCGCGGCGAGCAACGCCCGCGCCGACGCGGAGAACGGCGGTACCTCGGCCACGCCGCCTTCGTCCGCGAGCGCCTGGAGCCAGGTGAGCTCGACGCGCACGCGATGCCGGATCAGGCCATACTCGCTGAAATGCTCCGCGAGCCGGGCCAGCTTGTTGCGGTAGCGCCCGTCCAGCGGGCTGAGCGCCGTGAGCACGGAAAGCGAAAGAGGCGCGTCGGCGTTCGACATGAAGTTGCACGCGGAGCGAGTGCAGTTTAGCACAAGGAATCGCGCGATCCGCAGTGCGAATCGCCTTGACCGATACGCGGCTCGGCGCATCGTGCGCGTCGCACGCCGCGAGGTCCAGCCGGAGAACCCGGAGGCCGATGCTATAATTTCTGTCGCAGCAGCGGCTCCGTCTCACGATCTGCCCTTTGCCTCCGCTCATGAAGCTAATCGCCTCGTACACCAGTCCCTACGCCCGCAAAGTGCGGATCGCGCTGGCGGAGAAAAAGATCGAATGCGACTTCGTCGAAGAATCGCCCTGGGCAGCACAGACGACCGTTCCGAACTACAATCCGTTGGGCAAGGTGCCGGTGCTCGTGCTCGACGACGGCACCACGCTGTTCGATTCTCGCGTCATCGTCGAATATCTCGACACCGTGAGCCCCGTGTCCCGGCTCATTCCCGAGCCGAACCGGCAACGCATCGTCGTCAAGCGCTGGGAAGCTCTGGCGGACGGCGTCTGCGATGCCGCGGTAGCGATCGTTCTCGAAGGCAAGCGCCCGGCCCGGCAGCAAGACAAGGATTGGCTCGACCGCCAGCGCGGCAAAATCGACCTGGGACTGAAAGAGCTCGGCAACGAGCTCGGCGAAAGAGCATGGTGCAATGGTGAGGCGTATTCACTCGCCGACATCGCCACCGGATGCGCGCTCGCCTATCTCGATCTGCGCCACGCGGCCATCGACTGGCGCGCAGCGTATCCGAATCTCGTCAAGCTCGCCGAAAAGCTCGCGAAGCGCTCCTCCTTCGCCGAGACCATACCGCCCACGCCCTGATCGGCTGCACGCGATCGGGTAACTGACTGCGCCCCGCGCAGCGCAGGGAAAAACAGGCCCGCCTTAGAGGCGGGCCTGTTGCTGCCGAAGAGTGCGGGCTACCCTTCTCGGACTCAGGGCAGCATGCTGTGGTCGTAAGTGCGAATGTCGCGGTTCTTGGTCTCGGTGAGGAAGATCGCACCGATGATCACCGTCATGATCGAGACGACGATCGGGTACCACAGACCGTAATAGATGTCCCCGGTCGCGGCCACCATCGCCGTCGCGGTCAGCGGCAACATCCCGCCGAACCAGCCGTTGCCGATGTGGTACGGCAGCGACATCGACGTATAGCGAATCTGGGTCGGGAACAGCTCCACAAGGAAGGCCGCAATCGGGCCGTATACCATGGTCACGTAGATCACCATGATGACCAGAATCACCTCGGTCATGAACCAGTTGACCTGGGTCTTGTCGGCGCCGCTCTTGTAACCGGTCTCCTTGAGCGTGGCTTCGAGCTTCTTCTGGTCCCAGCCTTCGATTCTGGTCGTGCCGACCGTGGTGACTACGGGTTTGCCCGGCTCCGCCGGCACCGACTTGAACGATAAGCCCTGTTTGGTCAGAAAATCCTTGGTCCGGTCGCAATCGGTGAACGTGCTCCATGGCCCGACGAAGATGTGGAACTGGCACTCGGTCGCCGCGACTGTGATCGGTGTCTTCGCCGAGTATTCCTCGAGTGCCGGGTTGACGTAATGCGTGAGCCCCTGGAACAGCGGGAAGTATGTGACCGCTGCGATCAGACAGCCCGTCAGGATGATCTTCAGCCGCCCGATCTTGTCGGAGAGCCAGCCGAAGAAAATGAAGAATGGCGTGCCGATCAGCAGCGAAATTCCGATCAGGGTGTATGCCGATACGTAATCCAGCTTCAATGTGATGATGAGGAAGAACAGGGCGTAGAACTGCCCCGTGTACCACACGACACCCTGACCGGCAGTGGCGCCGAGCAGCGCGAGCAGCACGAACTTGTTGTTGGGATACTTGAAGAAGCTGTCGGTGAGGGGAGATTTGGAGCCTTTGCCCTCGGCCTTCATCTTCTGGAATATCGGCGACTCATGCAGCTTGAGCCGGATATAAACGGAAAACACGAGCAGGATGAGCGAGAGCCAGAACGGAATCCGCCAGCCCCATTCGGCAAACGCCTTAGCATCCATGTAACCGCGCGCGACGCCGATCACCAGCAGCGCCAGGAAGAATCCCAAGGTCGCGGTCGTCTGGATCCAGCTCGTGTCGTAGCCGCGCTTCCCCTGTGGCGCGTGCTCGGCGACGTAGGTGGCCGCCCCGCCGTATTCGCCGCCCAGCGCCAGGCCCTGCACGAGGCGCAGCGTCACCAGCAATACCGGCGCCGCCCAGCCGATGGTCTGGAACGTGGGCAGCAGGCCGACCAGGAACGTGGCTCCGCCCATGAATACGATCGTGACCAGGAAGGTGTACTTGCGTCCCACCAGATCGCCGATCCGCCCGAACACGATGGCACCGAAAGGCCGCACCAGGAAGCCTGCGGCATAGGTCGCGAACGCCGAAAGGAGCGCCGCGGTATCGTTCCCCGAAGGGAAGAACAAGGCCGCGAAGAACGGCGCCAGAGTCGCATAAAGATAGAAGTCGTACCACTCGAATACGGTACCGAGCGAGGAGGCGAAGATCACCTTCCTCTCTTCGGTGCCTATGCTCTTGATCGACTCCTCTTCCAGGAGTCCCCTCTTGACCTCCGCCATCGTTGCCTCCCTCGGTTTGTCTAACGGGTGCGTCTGATAATGCGGCAGCGGCAAAGCCTTGAATTCCGCGGTCGCCGCGCACACAAGCGCCTGCTCCCAACCCTGCGCGAGCCAATAGTATCCCAGCCCTCCCTTACATGAAACTTACACCGGCGAATATTGCGATGCAACAACCTATGCTCATAGCATGAATTGCATTACCCAAGCGCCGATGCGGTAATACGCCTCATGCCGGGCCCGCGGTACTTTGGCCCAGCAAGTCCCTTATCCTGTCCATCAGCTCGCGCGTCGAGAACGGTTTGGTGACATAGATGTCGGCGCCCATCGACAACCCCTTGCTGACCTCCGCGTCGCGGCCCTTGGCTGACAGCATGATGATCTTGATATGCCGCCAGTCGGCGCGCTCGCGTATGCGCATGCACACTTCGTAGCCGCTCTTCTGCGGCATCATCACGTCGAGCAGCACGAGATCGGGATGAGTCGCCTCGACGAGCTTGAGCGCCTCGTCGCCATTGCGCGCGACGTGCACTTCGTATCCGCTGCGCTGCAGGAGAAACTCCAACGCCGCAACAATATTCGGTTCGTCGTCGGCGATCAGGATTTTCTTGCTCACGCTCCGGCTCCGGTCGGCAGGGTGAACGAAAAGCGCGCGCCGCTGCCGAGGGTGCTTTCCACCCACATCCGGCCGCCGAAATGCTCGACGATCTGGCGGCTGATATGCAAGCCGAGGCCGCTGCCGTGCGGCTTGTCGGTCAGCGTGTCGCCCACCTGATGGAACTTGCTGAATACAGCCTCGTGGTCCTCCAGGCTGATGCCCCTACCGTTGTCGCGTACGTCGACCCTGATGCCGCCGTCGCGTTCGGAGAGCGCGACCTCGATCCAGCCGTTCGCACTGTCGCAAAACTTGACCGCGTTCGACAGCAGATTGAGCATGACCTGGATCATACGGTCGAGGTCGACGGTCACCGTGGAAACCTTCTCGGGGAGCCGCGCCTCGATTTTGATATTCTTCTCCCTGAACAGCTGGTCCATGGCGGCGAGCGTGTCGGAGATGACCTCCTTCATGTCGACGCGCGATTCGACCCAATCGGCCTTGCCCGACTCGATCTTGGCCAGGTCGAGAACCTGGTTGATGAGCCGCGTGAGGCGCTCGGCCTCCTTGGTGATGATACCGAGGAACTTCTTGCGCTGCTCGGTATCCACCTCGGGGTCGTCAAGCAGAATCTCGGTGAACGCCCGGATCGAGGTGAGCGGCGTGCGTAGTTCGTGCGTCACCGTCGAGACGAAATCGTCTTTGAGCCGATCGAGCTCGGTGAGCCGCTTGTTGGCCTCGCGCAACTCTGCGGTCGCCGCCTCCAGTTCGCGCGACTTCTGCTCGAGCTTATGACTATAGACGACCACCTGCGACGCCTCGTCGAGAATATCGCGCACCTCGTCTATCGTAAGCGCTTCTTCCTTGACTACCGAAGCCACCATGACGCGCGCGGAGGCGGCGCCGATCGCTCCGGCGAGCTGGACTTCGACGTAGTGCACCAGCTCTGCGTCGGCGATCAGACGCGCATCGGGCCAGTCAAGGCCTTTGGCGCCTGAGTACTCGCGGAACGCGCTATCTGCCGTAGCCGTCCCTAGAAATCGCGCGAGCAGGCTGTACAGGTCGGGCGCAGACGCCGTGCCGCGCCAGAAGCGCGCGCCGCCCGCTTCGCCGGTTTGCTTGAACACGTCGACGAACAAGCTTGCCTGTCGATGCTCGTCGGCGCTCGGCGAAGCGGAGAGCGATCCGATCACATACGCACCGATATTCGCGATCATGCTCCAGATCATCGCGTGGCTGATCTGGTCCAGCCCCGAGAGCCCGAACAGCTGCAGCGGCTTGAGCAACTCGATGCCGAACGGGCCCTGATCGAGCAGACTGATCGGCAGCCACCCGGAGCGGGCCAGAGCCGGCAGGAGCAATGTATAGAGCCAGACGGCGAAGCCCGCGGAGAGCCCGGACAGCGCTCCGGCGCGCGTGCCGCCTTTCCAGAATATGCCCCCGAGTATCGCCGGCGCGAATTGCGCGACCGCGGCGAACGAAATCAGGCCGATCGACACCAGCGCATAGGCTTCGCCGGCCAGCTTGAAGTACAGGTAGCCCAGCAACAGAATGAGCACGATGGCGCCGCGCCGTATGCCGAGCAGCAGCCCGGTGAGATCGCGGCGCTCGTTCAGCCGCAGCCGGCGGAGCCTCAGCAGCACGGGCATCACCAGGTCGTTGCACACCATCGTGGAGAGCGCAATCGTCTCGACGATCACCATGCCGGTGGCGGCCGACAGGCCGCCGATGAATACGAGCAGCGCGAGAAACTCGCGTTTCTCGGCCATCGGCAGCGTGAGCACGAAGGTATCGGCGTCGACGCTGCCATCCGGAAACCGCAGCAGGCCGCCGAACGCGATCGGCAGCACAAACACATTGATCGCAAGCATATAGAGCGGAAACAGCCAGATCGCCTTGTTGATGTGCTTCTCGTCGACGTTCTCGATCACCGCGACCTGAAACTGGCGCGGCAGGAACATGATCGCCATCATCGAGAGGATCGTGAGCCAGACCCAGTTCGCATAGCCGCCGGCGACGCCCTCGAGCGGAGTCAGCATCGCCCGCAATTTCGGCTGAGCCGCGGCGCGTCCGAACAGGTCGCCAAAGCCATCGTAGATGCCGAAAGTCACGAACACGCCTACGGCGAGAAATGCGAGCAGCTTCACCAGCGATTCGAAGGCGATTGCGGCCACCATGCCCTGGTGGTGCTCGGCCGCGTCGAGATGACGCGTGCCGAAGGCGATCGTAAAGGCGGCGAGGATCAAAGCCACCCACAGCGCCGTATCCTGGCGGATCGACAGCGCACCGACCTTGGCCGGCATGACGATCTCCGGATACTGCACGAGGATCGTGAAACTGTTCGACACCGCCTTCAACTGCAGCGAGATGTAGGGAAGGATACCGATCACCGCGATGACAG
>VBCS01000061.1 GCA_005888955.1 Betaproteobacteria bacterium | reverse complement strand
GTCGTCGGACGTATAGACCATGACCTCGAAGCCGTCCTTGACGAGGATCTCGGCGGCGCGAATCGTCTCGCGCACATTGGGGAAAAGCGTGTGCGGGTCCCCCAGCACTTCGAGCTTGACCAGCGTGTGACCGTCGAGCAGCTCGCGCGCGAGCTGCAAAGTGCGCACGGCATCCTCGACCGTGTAGCAGCCAGCGGTATTGGGCAACAGCGTGAACTGCGACGGCGGTAAATGATCGAGCAGCGACGGCTCGCTCGGATTCTGGCCGATGTTGGTGCGGCGGATCGCGACGGTCACGATTTGCGCGCCCGAGGCGTCGATTGCCGCGCGCGTCTGGGCAAAATCCTTGTACTTGCCCGTGCCGACGAGCAGCCGCGAGCGGTACGCGCGGCCCGCGATGACCAGCGGGTCGTCGTGCGTGAGGGCGAGATTTTCGTTAGGCGCGTTCATCGGACAGGACCATCAACCGCCGCCGACCGCGCGGACGACTTCGATGCGGTCGCCGTTGGCGAGAGGCGTGTCGGCAAGGCGGCTCTTGGGCACGATCTCGCCATTGCGCTCGACCGCCACGCGCTTGCCTTCGAGCGCAAGCTCGCGGATCAGGTCGGCGACTGTTGCCTGGTCGGTGCAGACACGGGAGGAGCCGTTAACGACGATCGAGAGCACGGCATATGATCCATTGGAACCACCCGCAATTTTACCACGCGACGGCGTCCCGGTTCCGTTGGCGGCACCGGGTGGCTGGCGGGGGTCTACTGCCGATACCGTCGCATCGCCATGTGCAGGAAACGCATCTGCTGCTCGAAGCGCTTGCACGCCTCGCACCAGATTAGGTGCAACCGGATACGCAGATACAGCGGGAGGGAAACGTTCCCGTCCTGCATCTGCGAGATCGCGCGGCTCGCATCCTTGCATGAAATTAGTCGGCCCACTGCTGTACTTTCACGGGTCAGGCGTTCCGGCCCGGTTGGGCGAACCAGTTCTGCTCCAGACACTGGCGAAGCGCCATCCTGGCCCGGTACAGGATGACCCACAGGTTGGTCGAGGTGATCGACAGTTCCTTACAGATCTCGTTGCTTTCGAGCTCCATGACCTCGCGCATCATGAATACCCGGGCCGTGTTCGGGGGCAGCTTGTCCAGGCAGAACTGCATGATGTCGAAGAACTGCGCCCGCGAGAACTGCGATTCCGGGTCGCCCCAGTCCGCGGGCGGGTTTTCCCAGTGGCCCGAGTCGTCGAATAGCGCGTCGAAATCCTCGATCTGGCACTCCTCGTCGAGCGAAGCGAAGGCGGGCTCGCGGGTCTTGCGTCGTATCGCGTCGACGATCTTGTGCTTGAGGATGCCGGTAAGCCAGGTTTTGAGGCTCGAGCGTCCGGAAAAGCCCTGCGCGCCCTGGAGTGCCGCGACCAGCGTGTCCTGCACAATGTCCTCGGCGAGATCGTTGTCGCGCAGCTGTAGCACCGCGACCCGCAGCAGGTAGCCGCGATGGCTGTTGCAGCGGGACGCGAAGTCGGCCTCGGTCATTGACGCGAATCGATCATGGGGAGGGCTTGCCGCGCGGCAGGCCCTCGCTGTGCCCTTCCCGACAGAAGGGTAACACTTTATTCCGGACACATAGGTAAGGCGATCTCAAGGGGTCAGCGAAACACTTCGGTATAGTCTTCGACCAAGAGGTGATCGCTATGAGACGAGGATGTCGGCAGATATTCCTGCCGCTCAGTGTGCCGAACTTTGGCACCGGTACAAATCAGGTGAGTCGATCCTCGGGATCGGGCGAGCGCTGGGCCGCGGTGCCACAGCGGTTCACCGCGTCCTCCAATGCACGGGGGCATCGTGCCTGCGGAACGACAGCGCTCTTCAAGGGTACTAAGTCTGGTTGAGCGCGAGGAGATTTCCCGCGGCATCGCCGCGGGCTACACGATCCGCGCCATCGCCAGAGGACTGGACCGCGCTGTCTCCACGGTGAGCCAAGAGGTGTCCCTGCATGGGGGACGCGAGCTTTATCGGGCCGCTGAAGCCGACCTGGCAGCTTGGGAATCCGCCCGAAGCCGCGAAGCCGGAGTTCACCTTACTGCGACATGTAATCCGCGTCTGCCAGCACGAGGTCGTTACGGGGGCACCGGTCCGGACCGCATCCCGGCGGGGACGTGCTCAAAGCCCCCGCTCGCCGGTGAATACACAAAAACAATCGAGTCGTGTTCGCTGATGCGCGATACCCGCGTTCCCTCCGGAATGATCAGCCACTGTCCGAATCGCACGGACTTGCGATAGGTGCCGGGTTGCTGTTCCGGAGGCGCACTGTATAGTCGGTCCGCGCTTGGTCCGGACATCGTATATTCCGGCTGTTTCTCGGTCAGAATGATGCAATCGTCGACGAAGGGATCATTGGCGAGCGCTTTGATCGCCGGTTCGGCGTAGAACTGAAAGAGAATCTTGTCGGTGCCGAGAAAGAGCATTTGACAGGGTTGCGCATTTGCCGGCGTCGCTGAAACGTAATTTCTTGCGGCCGACGCCGCGGCGACAAAGAGCGCTTTGGACGGGCCCTGCGTCGTGTCCACCCATCCGGAGATGGACGTCTGGACGCGCCACAAGCAAAGCGATGCCAGGATGACCACGGTTCCAAGGACGGTCCAATGAGAGAGGTCGTTCCTGGGACGGTGGTCGAGGAAGCCACCCAAGTAGCGCAAGACGCCGATAGCCATTCCGGACAGCGCGAGCAGGCTGCCCGCCAATGCAAGAAAAGCAAAGCGTTCATAAAAGTATCCGCTGGGCGTACCGGTCGGCGTGGACAATATCGCTTCAGCGGCACCCGTATGCGGCGCTTGGACAACGGTGCACAGCGCGACAATCGCAGCGCCTACCGCGATCGGTGCGTGGACCATCGGTTCGCGCGCGGCACCCGCGGATACCCTGCGAACGCGAGGATGGAGAGACGACCAGCCGATGTATCCCAGGATCACGGCGGCCACGGCTGACAAAGCCAGCAGGAATGGGTCGGAGAGCCTGGGCAGCAGTTCATATGCGATGAGCCGTGGCAGGTTCCCGAGAAAATTGGCTACGCCAGCGAGAAGCGATTTTGCGTTAAGGATATTGGCGTAGCCCATCGACACGCCCAAACTTGCACGGAGCGCCATCATCCCCAGCACGACGGCGGCGGTTATTGCAACAAAACAGTATCGCCGTCTGGCGATCGACGCCGAGTGCTTTGCCTCCTTGTGCGGTCGTGCGAACACTGCCTGCACCAGGAAGATGCCCGGCCCGATATAGGCGGTCTCCTTGGAAAAACAAGCGGCGATGAATAAAGCGAGCGCCAATGCGGCCGATCGCTTGCGCCCCGTATCGCCGAAGCGCGCAAACGCCGCCATGCTGCCGAGCATGCCGGCGGTTGCCACGAGATCGTAGATATTCGACAGCCAAAGCGTCGTGATCACGCTGACGGGATGCCAGACATAAAGCAGCGCGAGCGCAAGGCACAGCGCCCGACGATAGGCGTAGACGCGCAACAACGCGTAAAAGGCGGCGCCGCACAGTCCAAGAAGCAGGAGATTCGTAAGGTAGTGCGCGCTCGCGTTGCCGTTTAGCCGGTCCACGACCCACCACAACGCCAGGGGCAATGGCCGGTAGCTGTAGCCGCCGGTAAAGTGATTTTGAGGGAAAAAACTGAACGGGCTGGCGGCGACGCGGCTCAAATCAAGGACGCGATAGTCGTCGCCGAAGAAAAACGCCGATAGCGTTGCTTGCAGTGCGCCGAGCGTGCCGGCGAGCAACAGCGCCGCGCACAGTAGATCGGCTGGAGCGCCATCGCGCCGCGACAATGAGGAATACGTGCCCACTTTAATGTTCATCGCGTCGATGGTGGCGCCAGGCGCGCCGCACCCGGTACGCGGTTGCGCGCAATTGTAGTCCGGCGCCAGACGAGGGTAAATGCAAGGCTTGTCCGAGAGCCACGCTGGCCGATGCGGCGCCGCTCGACATGGCGGCGCTATCCTATAATCATCCGGTCGTGGGAGCTCGCGCGCGTCGTCGTCCTGGCGAACACCCCAGAAGAGGGCACGCAATGCCGTCAAAGGAAGAACCGTGGATGCAAAATTTCGGAGCGAAGTGCGATTTCTTGACTCGTGGTCGCGAGCCTTGCGCCTTCATCAATGGGCGAAGAATTTCCTGGTCTTCGTGCCTCTCATCGCCGCGCACAAAGTGCAGCATACCGAATTGCTGATGCCTGCGATGCTGGCGTTTCTGTGTTTTGGATTGGCGGCCTCCAGCGCTTATGTGCTCAATGATTTTCTGGATCTCGATGCCGATCGCAAACATCCCTACAAGCGGGATCGGCCGTTCGCCGCCGGAGAATTGTCTTTGGCTCACGGCGGGGTTGTCGCGTTCGTGTTATCGCTCACCGCGATGGTGATCGCGGCGATGAGCTTGCCGCCGGCTTTCGTGGCGGTTCTGGCCGCGTACCTCGCGCTCACTACGTTGTACTCGGCTTACCTGAAGCGGTTCGCGTTGCTGGACGTTTTGACACTGGCGGGTCTCTACACCTTGCGCATCATCGGTGGGGGAGCGGCGGTCGACGTTCCGGTATCGTTTTGGCTACTGGCGTTCTCCATCTTCCTGTTTCTGAGCCTCGCCGTGGTCAAGCGCGTGACCGAATTGCTTGCGGTCCGCAATGCCGGCGACCACTCTCCGGCCGGTCGCGGCTATACGGTGGACGATCTACCGGTGATGCGATCGCTAGGCATTGCCAGCGGCTATATCAGCGTACTCGTCCTGGCCTTGTACATTAACAGTCCCGCGAGCCAGGTCCTGTATCGCCGGCCGGAGGTAATTTGGCTGCTGTGCCCACTGTTGCTGTACTGGATCAGCCGGGTATGGCTCCTTGCCAGCCGGGACGCGATGCATGACGATCCCATCGTTTTTGCCGCCTTCGACCGTGTAAGTTGGATCGTGCTGGCGCTGGGCGCGGCGGTGGCGTGGACTGCAAGCTAGCTGTCAGAAGCGATCAACAATCCGTTGCGTCTTGTGGTTGGATGGTATTGCACGGCAATACAGGTCTTGCCGCCTGCCTCGCTCGTAGTGGCTTATTGGATGGTTGGCGCTTTCTTCTCGCAGCCCATTCGGCGCCGATCCTGAGAAACAGGCATGACGGAAAGCGAGGTAGCATCGACGACCACGGTGCAAGGGGCACGCGCCATCAAGTGGCGGTTTTTGATCTGGATGGAACGCTGACTCGTTACGATACCTATCTTCGGTACCTAATCGGATATATCGGCAAGCGGCCGACTCGCGTACTGCGTGCATGGGGTTTGCCACTGAACGTGCTGCTGCTCAAGAGCCGGCTGAGGGACAATACTTGGCTCAAGAAGCGATCCTTGGGTTCCATCCTCGGCGGACTCACGGACACTGAACTGCTACCTTGGACGTGGAGCTTCGTCGACCGACTGGTACAGAGCGGACTGAGGCAGGCAGGTATCGATGCGCTCCGCGATCACCAGTCGCAGGGTCACCGCACGATTCTGCTCTCAGCCAGCCCTGATGTCTTCGTCAGGGAAATCGCAATTCGCCTGGAATTTTCAGACTGCATATGTACGATTGTCGAGCGGGACCGCAATGGACGTCTGACGGGCCAACTGGTCGGAGGAAACTGCCATGGTTCCGAGAAACTGCGACGCATGCAGCATCTGTTCGGCTCGAATCGCGGAGCCGTGAGAATCGTCGCCTACGGCGACCACCGTTCCGATTTGCCGTTGCTGCAATGGGCTGACCTTGGAGTGCTGGTCAATCCATCGCCGGCTTTGATCCGGGCTGCCGCGCAAATGCAGCTGAAGGTCATGAAATGGTAACCTTCCCATCTCGCCGTGCAGTGAACCTTGAGAGGGAGATGACGATGCTGGCAGGGAGGCGACGGCGACCTTTCTCTCCCACCTGCGCTGAGCGCAGCGGCATAAGTCCCAATCATTTTACTGACGGTAAGTACTACGCGCCATCCAGCCACGGAGATGTGCGCGGACATGTAGCCATGTGGCCGCGACGCGAGCGATGAGCATGGGCGACGATACGCTCGTGACGCTCCTTTCGGAGGCCTTGCACTATGGTCGCGAGTTGGCCAAGGTGTTGTTGATCTACCTTGTCTTTCTCGGCATCGAGCGTGCCTTTCCAGCCGAGCCTGGGCAGCCCCTGCGCCGCTGGTGGTTCAATTTCGAATACCAGGCGCTGTCGTACTATCTATTCCTGTTCTACGTCTACCCCAAGGCGGTGGCGCTGACGCTCGGCGCGCTGCAGGCGGCGTATCCGGCTTGGTTCGGCATGGTACCCATCGAAGGCCATCTCGACGCGACGGCGAAGCTGCTGCTGCTCTTCGTGATCTACGATTTCTTCTATTACTGGTTCCATCGCTGGCAGCACAAATGGCCGATTCTCTGGGAGCAGCACAAGCTGCATCATACCGAGGAGTCACTCAACGCCACGACCGCGATGCGCCATCATTGGCTGGAAGATTTCCTGCGCATCTTTTTTATCAGTATCCCGATGGCGGTGCTGTTCGACATCAAACCGACAACCGTCGGGTGGCTAAGTGCGGCGCTAGCCTATTGGCCGTACTTCATCCATGCCAACGTGCGGCTGCCGCTAGGGATGTTCACGCGCTGTGTGGTGGGGCCGCAGCTCCATCGCCTGCACCATTCTCGACTTGAGCGGCACACCGACTGCAATTTCGCCGCGGCGCTGCCGCTGTGGGATCTGCTGTTCGGTACGTATTGCCATCCTGCCCAGGCTGAGTATCCGAGCACCGGCCTTGCGAGCGGCGAAACGGCCGATTCGTTTTGGAAAGCCAATCTGCTGCCATTCACCGGCTGGCGGCGGCTATGGACAGGCGCGCGGCGGGCGCGTAGCTGAACGCGGCACGCGACGCGATCCGGCGCAGCGCGGTGGCGCGATGCTGTCGATGACCGGCTTCCTGTTTTGTTTGGCGTTCGCGGTCACGCTCGCCTGGGCGGTTTGCCGCCGTGTCCGGAGAGCCTGCCGGCATCGATCAACTGGCTGCACTGGCATTGCTGCCGCTGGCGCTTTGGCTGGGCAGCGCGGTCGTTCGCAACACCGGCCTGCCATTCCCAGCCGCTTGGGCAGCGGCGGCGCTGGCGCTGGTCGCGTTCTGGTTCTGGGCGCAACGCAGCACGCTTAGCCTGGACGAAGAGGCGTTGATCCGCTTGGGCAGGCTCGCGCTCACCAGCGTGCTGCTTTCCTTTTTTGCCGGTGCCGGTTTCGCGCTGGCGATCTTTCACGGCTCCGGACATGCCGTCCCAACGAGCGCTCGCGGCGCGCAGGCGATCGCCGGTGCCGCCGTCCTCCTGGACGCCGTGGTAGTGGCGGTTCTGTTGGCGCGGAGTGGCCGCACGACGGACATCGAGGAACGTCTGCGCCGCTGGCTCGTCACCGTACAGTGCGCGCTGCCGTTGCTGGGACTGGTGCTGTTACCGCCGCAACTTTCGTATCAGGGTTCACGTGAACCTTACGTCTGGCCGGTGACCTTGCTCGTACTCCTGCTCGCGTACGCGGTAGTGACGTGGGCGCGCCTGAGCGCGCGCTTTCTACCGATGCGACGGGAGGGACAATCGACGTTGCAGCTTGCGCTCGAGCCGCTGGCGGTGGCAATGATCGCGCTGTTTCTCACCGCGCCGTCCACCACATTTGAAATGCTGAGTGCAACCGGCTACCCGACGATACCCGGCGATGATTTTCAGCGGGCGCGTCGACTGGGCAACATGAACCCGGTACGCGTGGGCGAGGACCCTGCTTGCCCGGCTCACGATACCTCCGGGGTTCCGCTAACGTTGCTGGGGCGCTACGCCGCCGACGCGCGCACTGATTCCGCACCAGTCGATCTGCTGGCCATCCGCCTGGACGGCGCGCATCCGTGATCGCGTACGCGCCGGGCGCCGGTTCACCGCAGGCGATCCGGATGGCCGCGCTCGGCGACCTACTGATCGTGCCGGTGAGTTCGTACCCGGGCTGGCTGCGCAGCCCGACCACCCCGGTGATCGCGCTCTGCGCGCCGGCCGCCGCAATGCCGGCGGGGAATCCGAAGATCGCGATCGAAGCGTGGGGGATCGACCCGCTGCTGGCCTGAGCGAACTGAGTCGACGGACACGGTCAGTGCGACGAGCGGAGAGCGTACGCGCTGCGGCAATGGCCGATCCGAGAACACGCCGAGGAGGTGGCGCGCCGCCCCCCAGAGCAAAGAGTCGGCGACTGTTCAGTTAGAGATTTACCGTCACGAGCTCAGCGCTATCGTAGTCTGAT
Organism: Betaproteobacteria bacterium; assembly: GCA_005888955.1. Classification (GTDB taxonomy): domain Bacteria; phylum Pseudomonadota; class Gammaproteobacteria; order Burkholderiales; family Casimicrobiaceae; genus PALSA-1003. Next base: position 6,737 of record VBCS01000061.1, on the reverse strand, counting down.
ACCTTGGGTGTGGTGTGGGCTACTGCACCCTAGGACGCTGAGACCTGGGTGGAGTAGCGGTTGGAAGTAGGCCGCTTGTAACCCCGGCGTAACCCCGCTTGTAACCTTTAAAGGCTGCGATATTGCAAGCCTTTGAATTAACTGGTAGCGAGCGAGGGACTCGAACCCCCGACCAAAGGATTATGATTCCTCTGCTCTAACCAGCTGAGCTAGCTCGCCAAAGGGGCAATATTATCCGCGATCACGCGCGGCGCTGTCAAAAAATTTCCTGGTGCGCGATGTACTCGCGTCAGTCGCCAAGCGCTGCGCCAGCACCCGCAATCTCTGCATACGCAGAATGGTTGTGGATGGATTCGAAGTTCTCGGATGCGATCCAGAAGCGACCGATTCGCGGATCACGCTTGAGCCTTAAGGCGATGTCGCGCACCAGGTCTTCGACGAACTTGGGATTGTCGTAGGCGCGCTCGGTGACGAACTTCTCATCGGAGCGCTTGAGCAGGCCGTAAAGCTCGGAGGAGGCTTCTTCCTCGGCGATACGCGCGAGCTCTTCCAGCCCAAGCTCGCCCACGGCGACTTCCACGCGCACGGTGATGTGCGAGCGCTGGTTATGAGCGCCGTAGTCGGCGATTTTCTTGGAGCATGGGCACAGGCTCGTCACCGGTGCCATGAGCCCGACGGTGAGCCGCGTTCGTCCGTCGGCGTCCGTCTCCGCAGCCCACATCGCGTCGTAATCGAGCAGGCTCTCCACGCCCGAAACTGGGGCAGTTTTGCGGATGAAATACGGAAACCGCATGTCGAGGCGTCCGGTGACCGCACCGAGACGAGCGAGCATGCGCTGATGCATGGCGCGAAATCCGGCGAGATCGACAGGCGCGCGCTTCTCCTCGAGGACCTCGACGAACCGCGACATGTGCGTGCCCTTGACGTCGTGCGCGAGCCCGACATACATACCGAACTCGGCGATCGTATTCTGCACTGCGCCGTCGGCTGCGCGCAGCGCGACCGGATAGCGCAGCCCCTTGACGCCGACGCGCTCGATGGGAAGCGCGCGCACATCGGGCAGCGATTGCGTGTCGGGCAGCGGCAGGTATTCGGGGGCGTTCAAAGCAGACTCCTGTTTTGGGCGCGAACCGGGCGCCGGTTCCAAACCATATGCCGACTCGCGCGTGCCGTTCAACCCTTTTGCGATGCGGGCTTATCCGCAAGCAGTTTCTCCAGCAGCGCCAGAAGTTGGCGGCTGTCGGGCTCGATATCGCTGGCGAAGGTTCCGACCGGGCTGCCGTTGCGGTCGATCAGGTATTTATGGAAATTCCAGCGAGGTGACTGGCCGGTGCGGGCCGCAAGGTCGGCGTACAGAGGATTGACCTTCAGGCTGGCGACGCTTGACTTCTCGAACATCGGGAATTGAACGCCGTAGGTCAATCGGCAGAATTCCGCGATTTCGTGATTGCTGCCCGGTTCCTGTGCACCAAAATCGTTCGACGGGAACCCCAGGACAACCAGGCCGCGGTCCTTGTACCTGCGGTACAGCGCCTCGAGACCTTCATACTGATGCGTGTAGCCGCAGTAGCTCGCAGTATTCACGACAAGGATTACCTTGCCGCGGAACTGGCACAGCGACTCCGGGTTGCCGGTTTGCAGGCGATTGAACTCACGATCGAGCAGAGCCGGACACGCGCCGGCGACTGGCTGCGCGTACGCAGACGTGGCCGTCGCGCTCAAGTCGACGAACGCCAGTGCGGCGAGCGCCGCGGCAACGACGCAGCGAAAAGCCCAACGACGCATAGCCCTGCCCGATGAACTGCGACAGGTAAAGTATAACACCCCTTTTGTCATGGACATCCTGGTACAAGACGTTTATCTTAGGCGATGCTTCTCAAGGATGTCCGCTTGTCATTTCCGACGAGTCTTGCCTGATGGAATCCTCCGGCGCTGCGCTTAACATCAGCGCGGTCGAGCGCGAAACTGGGTTGTCCAAGGACGTCCTGCGCATTTGGGAGCGTCGCTACGGTTTTCCCCACCCCGATCGCGACGATAACGCCGAGCGCCAATATGCCGCGGACGAGGTCGCGAAGCTGCGCGCGATCAAGCGCTTGATGGATACCGGGCTGCGGCCGGGAAAACTCATCCGGCAATCGCTCGACGAGCTCAATGCGCTGGCCGAGCAACGCGTTCATCCGCGGCGTGACGCGATCGCGCCCGCTATCGAGCGCGACGTGTTGACACTCCTCAAGGCGCACGATGTCGCCGGGCTGCACGGTACGCTGACAAACCTGTTGCTCCGGCACGGCGTGCAGCGCTTTGTCGTCGAGACGGTCGCGCCGCTCAATCGCGCGGTCGGCGAGGCCTGGATGCGCGGAGAGCTCCAGGTCTTCGAAGAGCATTTGTATACCGAGCAGTTGCAGGCAGCGCTGCGCAGCGCGATCAGCGCTTTTCCTCGCCAGCCCGGGCCACCTCGGATTCTGCTTACGACGATTCCGGGCGAGCAGCACGGCATCGGATTATTGATGGTCGACGCGCTCATCTCGCCCGAAGGCGTGCAATGCATCTCGCTCGGGACACAGACGCCCTTCGAGGACATCCGTCGCGCGGCGCTCGCGCACAAGGCGCACGTTGTCGCGCTGTCGTTTTCAATGGCTTTTCCGCTGCGGCAGATCGGCGAGGCCCTGGCGTCGCTGCGGCGAGCGCTGCCTCCCGCCGTTGCGCTCTGGGCGGGTGGAGAGGTCACGCGGCGGCTGCGCAAGAGCCTGCCGGGTGTGCAGCTCATCCCAGAAATCGCCGATGCGCTGGCTGCGCTAAAGAGCTGGCGCGCCGAGTCGCGATGACCGCATTCCTCCTTTTTATCGCACTGGTCGCCGGCGTCGCCGCGTACGTCGCTTGGGCATTGCACTGGATCTCTCACGGCGCGGCCGCGTGGTGGTTCGTCGTCGGCGCCCCGATTGCGTATTTTGCGCCGGCGTTCGTTCTTGTCACGCTCTGGTTCGCGCTCACATGGATCTGGCGCACGCCGCGGCCGCCGGAGACGCGGCTGGGCTTCGCTTCGACGCTGCGTCTCTATGTGACAGAAATATGGACCGTGGCGGCGTCGTGGCTGCTGATGGTGCTGCACCGGTTCCTGATCCGTGATCCGGTGCCTGCTCCGGCGCAGCGTCCCGTCTTACTCGTTCACGGCGTACTGGTGAACGACGGTGTATGGCTGTCGCTACGGCGCTTCCTGGCGAGCAATGGCGGCACAGCGATCTATACGATCAACTACGGGCCGCCGCTCGCCGATATCGAGTGGTTCGCCGAGCAGCTCCACACCCGGATCGACGAGATCCGGGCCGCGACCGGTGCCGAGCGCGTCGTACTCGTTGCGCATAGCATGGGCGGTCTGGTCGCGCGTGCCTATCTGCGCCGTTTCGGCGCCGGGCGCGTCGCCAAGCTCATTACCATCGGGGCGCCACATCATGGGAGCATGCTGGCGTGGACCTTCCCGGGCACGTGCCTTGCGCAGATGCGCCCCGACAATGCCTGGCTGACGGATCTCAACCGTGACGAGAAGAGCGCCGCGCCGGTGCCGATCACCTCGATCTGGTCGCGGCACGACAGCATGGTCGCGCCACAGGCCAGCTCGGTGCTCGGCAACGCTGAGAATATTGCGCTCGTCGGCATTGCGCATAATGCATTGCTTGGCGATCGGCGGGTGACCGAGATCGTCGCGAGCGAGGTCGCTAAGGCTCGCGCAACGTAGCCAGGCAGCGCGACCTTCGCCTGCGAGCCGACGCCCGCTAGTGGACTCCGTTCCCGGACGGTAGACTTGGATTTCCGCAGCCGACATCGAGAGGCGCACGGCGTGCAAGTCGCACCTGCCGTAACCACCTTTCTCTTCACCGACATCGAGGGCAGCAGCCGGCTATGGGAGCAAGATCCCGAGCGGATGCGGCCGGCCCTGGCGCGTCACGACGCGCTCGTCCGCACCGCCGTGGAACATAATCGCGGCACCGTCGTGAAGATGAGCGGCGATGGCGTGCATGCCGCCTTCTCGGACCCGCTCGATGCGGTTTGTGCATCGCTGGAGCTGCAGCGGGCGCTCGCGGATTCCGAGTCGACCAACGGCATTGCGATTCACGTCCGCTGCGGGCTGCACGCGGGCGTCACCGAGCGCCGCGACAACGATTTCTTCGGCACTGCGGTCAACCGCGCAGCGCGCATCATGAGCACAGCACACGGCGGTCAAGTGCTGCTTTCACAAGCCGTGGCGGTTCTGGTTGACGAGCGTTTGCCCCCTGGCGTCACGCTGCGCGATCTGGGCTCTCTGCGTCTGCGCGACCTGGCGAGCCCCGAGCACGTCTACCAGCTCGTGCACCCGCAGCTTCGCCAGGATTTCCCGGCGCTGCGCTCGCTGGAAGCAACGCCGAACAACCTGCCACTCCAGGTGACGTCGTTTGTCGGCCGCGAACGTGAACTGGCCGAAGTGAAGAAACTTCTCGCAAATTCGCGACTGCTGACACTGCTCGGCGTAGGCGGAATCGGCAAGACTCGCCTGTCGCTGCAAGTCGCAGCCGATTTGATGGACGACTATCCCGATGGCGTCTGGTTCGTGGAGCTGGCGCCACTGACGGATGCGCTGCTGGTGCCGCAGGCCGTTGCATCCGTGCTCGGCGTCAAGGAGGAAGCGGGTCGTCCGGTGGTCGAAGCGCTTATCAAGTATGTCAAGAGCCGACGGCAGCTTCTGATCCTCGACAATTGCGAACACCTGCTCGACGCGTGCGCTGAACTCGTCAAGCAATTGCTGCAAGCAGGACCGAGCTTGAGAATCCTGGCATCCAGCCGGGAACACCTGCGCGTAGCGGGCGAAAGCACATATCCCGTGCCAGCGCTGGCGGCGCCCGACCCCTATGAGAAATTCATCCATACGACATTGACGCAGTATGAAGCAGCACGTCTTTTCATCGACCGCGCCCTTGCCGCGCAGCCTGCCTTCGAGATATCCCAGCAGAACGCAATCGCGGTAGCCGAAGTCTGTCACCGACTCGACGGTATTCCGCTCGCAATCGAGCTCGCGGCGGCGCGCGTGCGCGCCCTGCCGGTGGGGACGATCGCTTCGCGCCTCAGCGACCGACTGCGCCTATTGGCCGGCGGCGACCGCACGGCTCTTCCGCGTCAGCAAACCCTGCGCGCCCTAATCGACTGGAGCTTTGACCTGCTCGGTGAACAGGAGCGCACGTTATTCCGCCGGCTCGCAGTCTTTGCCGGCGGCTTCACGCTCGAAGCCGCGGAAGCAGTGAGCGCGGTCGGCGATTTGGCTAACAGCGATGTGCTCGACGTCTTGACCCACCTGGTGGAGAAATCGCTGGTCGTAATGGAAGGGGAAAGCGGCCGCTATCGCTTGCTGGAAACGGTGCGACAGTACGCACAAGAGAGGTTAAGTGAAAGGAGCGTGGCTCTCCCGTCTGGATCTCGAGCGGGAAAACATACTTTCAGCGCACGCGTGGTGTGACCGCACGCATGGAGGAGCCGAGACAGGATTGCGCCTAGTTTACGCGGTAAAACTCTACTGGATCAGTCGTGGCCTCTTGGGGTTAGGGTACCGTGTCACTGTCGAAGCGCTTGCCCGCGCGACGCACGAGCCGAGCGGTGCGCGTTGCCGGGCGCTCTTTGACGCCGGCCAGCTTGCCTGCTTCATGGGTCGCTACGCGGAAGCGCGCCGATATCTGGAGGAGAGCTTGACGATCGCGCGGGACATTGGTGACAGGCGGAGGATCGCTGCAGTGCTTCAGCCGCTCGGAGTGGCATCTCTCGCGCAAGGGGACCCGGCCACGGCACGCGGATATGCCGCGGAGGCGCTCGAGATGGCACGCGAACTGGGGAACAAGCGGGAACTGGCCACCGCGCTCAACGTACTCGCAGCGATTCATCGCGTGGAAGGCCGGCTGGACGTCGCAGAGCCGCTCTACGAGAACGTGGTCGCGCTTGCTCGAGAGTTGGGTGATCGCGAGAGCATCGCCATCGGTCTTCTTAATCTGGCAATGGCATCGATCGGCCGCGGCTCGAGTGATCGCGCCCGCGAGTTGCTCCTCGAGGCGCTCGCTATCGCAGAAGAGATCGGCTCGAAGCAGACGGGTCAGAGCGTGCTCGAGGTATCCGCCGGCCTTGCCGCATTACGCAAGGAATGGAGACATGCGGCACGATTCTATGGGGCGGCAGAGGCGCAGGCGGAGCAGACGGGTCTCCGGCGCGATCCCGCAGATGAGGCATTTCTGCTGCCGCTGGTGGCCAATGCGCGCGCTGCGTTGAACGAGGTCGATTTCGCCGAAGCTGATGCGGCAGGTCGCGCGCTTCCGTATGGAAGCGCACTGGTTGAAGCGCGCGCTTGGCTCGCGCGCGGACATTAATCGCCGTCGTCGGGGTGATCTACCCGGGGCGACAGTTCATCGAGATCGCCCGAGTCCGGCTTATCTCCAGTCGCTCCAAGAGATAACAGGAACATCGGGTCGCCACTTGCTTGCGCCCGAGAAACGCAAGCTTGAACGGCGTTGCGCTATCCCTGATTGGCGATAATAGGATCAAGCGGACTGCACGTCCTCCCCGTCCAACCTTGCACCACGCTGATCGTGTATTTGTATTCCTTGGCCAGTGTATTGTTGTCGATTATCGTAAACGTCTTGCCGCCAAAAGGACGATTAGGGTCATGAAACTCCCTGTTCGGATCTGCGGTGTTGATCACGATGCCCTGATCGGCGAACTTGTATCCC
>VBCS01000063.1 GCA_005888955.1 Betaproteobacteria bacterium | reverse complement strand
GCCACTCACTGCGCCGATCGTGCTCCGGGAGAAGAAGAAATGACTAAGCAGACCGACGAATTTGCGCGGTATTCGCTCGCAGAAAAGCAACTCTGCGATCAGGCTGGTCCATCACTCTCCCAGTTGATCCAGAAAATCGAACGTGCCCACGACGTGACGATCAACGAGCTTCGCGTGACGATAGATCGCGCGAAGCCGGAAGCGCCCTGGGGCGCCGTTACCTGCACCATCGTCCGTTGACGACGCCTGACGGAGGCAAACGTCGATTCGGAGTTTCGCGGAAGGGAAGCCGCGAGCGAGCGTGACCCCGACCTGGGTTAGTTTGAGCGACCGCAAATCCATGGCGCGCGGCTCGTAAGAGCTGCGCCCGAGGTCATCTCAACTGGTGGCGCGTGGCCGGACCGAGCCATGCCGCGACGTTCGCCGAACCTGCAACCAGATAGGCGATACCGCGCGCACGATCTCGGCGTAGTACACCCCGGGGTATTGGGCGGTCGAGCCGCCTCGTGAGGATCAGCCTTCCGGCGCCGGGAATCCGCTAGGGTTCGACGAGCAGGATGTGCCCCGACCGGCGTCAAGCCGAGACCGGGGACAAGTAAAATCTTCATGGATTACAATAGGAAGGTCCGTGGCAAGACGCTGACCTTGAGGGTTGACGCGAGAGGAGGCCAAGCATGGCTGCACGATCGATAGCATCGTTGACGGTTTCATTCGGGCTGGTGTCGATTCCGGTAAAGCTCTTTTCGGCCACCGAGGCGAGCCGCGCGATCTCCTTCAATCTGCTGCACAAGGCCTGCGGATCGCGCTTGAAGCAGCAGTACATCTGCATCAAGGAGGAAGTGCCGGTCGCGCGCGAGGACATGGTCAAAGGCTATGAATTCGCGAAGGACCAATACGTGATCTTCTCGCCCGAGGAGCTGAAGGCGCTGGAGGAGGCCGGCACGCATATGGCCGAGATCACCGAATTCGTGCCGATCGACGCGGTCGACCCGGTGTACTTCGACAAGGCGTACTACCTGGGCCCCGACAAGGGCGGCGCCAAGCCTTTCGCGCTCCTTGCAAGCGCATTGCGCGAGTCGAAGCGTTGCGCGCTCGGGCGCTGGGCCGCCCGCGGCAAGCAGTACATCGTGATGATCCGTCCGGTCGAGGACGGGCTGGTCATGCAGCAGCTGCTCTACGCCGGCGAGGTGCGGTCGATCAAGGACCTCGAGATTCCGAAGACCGAGGTGAAGGACGCCGAGCTCAAGCTCGCCAAGCAGCTGATCGAGCAGCAGGCCTCCGACACGTTCGATCCCACTGCGTATACCAACGAGGTGGCCGCGCGCATCGAGGCGGCGGTGCAGAAGAAGGTCGAGGGCGAGGAGATCACCTTGGCCGAGGCGCCCGAAGGCGGCGCGCAGGTCATCGATCTCATGGAAGCGCTGCGCGCTAGCCTCGTGAAGAAGGCGCCTGCGCGCGCCAAGGCCTCCGGGCCGGAGCTGGTGACGCGCAAGCCGCCTAAGCGGGCACAGCAGAGCGAGCCGGCAGTGGTGGCGGTCCCGGCGGCGCGCAAGGGCGTCAGGAAAAAGGCCTAGGCCTAGCGAGTAAGCAGGGGCGCGATGCACCGGTACGGCGTCCGTGACGTCGAGAAGCTGCTTCATCTGCCGCGCAGCACGATTAGAGCGTTGATCGCCGCCGGGTTCGTGTCGCCCGCGCGCGGGCCCCGCAGCGCCTGGCTGTTTTCCTTCCAGGACCTGATCGTGCTGCGCACCGCGCAGGCGCTCGCCGACGCGAAGGTGCCGCAAAGGCGGATCACGAAATCCGTGAGAGAGCTTCGCCGCCACCTTCCCGATGCCATGCCGTTATCGGGACTTTCCATCTGCGCGGTGGCCGACCGCGTCGTCGTCAAGGAAGGCGGCGGCCGCTGGCAGGCGGACTCCGGGCAATACCTGCTCGAATTCGAAGGCGATCCCGCCGACGGCTCCCTGAGTGTGATCGAGCGCAACACGGCGGCTGAGGCGCGGACGAGCGCGCCGGAGTGGTTCGACAAGGCGGTGGCGCTGGAAAAAGAGGACACCGAAGCTGCGCTCGCCGCATACGAGCAAGCCATCGCCGCCGATCCGGCGCTCCTCGATGCCCATATCAACCTGGGGCGGCTTCTGCACGAAGCCGGGCGCTTCGCGAAGGCCGAGCAAGTCTATCGCGACGCGGTCAGAACCTGTGGCAGCGATCCGGTGCTTCTCTACAACCTCGGCGTGCTCCTCGACGACATGGAGCGCAAGGCGGAAGCGATGGAGGCCTACGAAGCAGCGCTGCGCGCCGATCCGGACCTGGCCGATTGCCATTACAACCTGGCGCTGCTCTACGAAAGGCTCGAGAGGCCGAAGGACGCGATCCGGCACATGGCGCGGTATCGCGCACTGATCGGCAGCAGATCGAATTAAGAAGCCGCGCCGGCGCGCCTACATCTGCTTGAACAGATGATTGAAGGTGCGGCTCACTTCGAGTTTTTCCTCGCTGCCCTTCACATGCACTATCTGCTTGCCGCGGAAGTCGCGGCTGACGTGGTTGACCGCATCGACGCGAACCACGGTCGAGCGATGGATTTGCCAGAATTCGGCCGGGTCCAGCTCATCGATCAGCTCTTTGATCGGCTTGCGGATCAGCGCCTCGAAACTCTGGGTCTGCACTCGAGTGTATTTGTCCTCGGCGCGGAAGAACAGGATGTCGCTCGTCGGGATCATCCGTATATTGGCGCCCACGCTGGCCTGCACCCAACGCATGTATTCGCGTGGTTTCAGTCCGCTTGTCCCGAGTCGTTGCGATAGCTGCGCCAGCAGGTCGTTCATCGGATCCGGCGCTTGCTTGAGCCGCTCGCGCAGCCGCTGGCAGGTCAGCGCGACCCGCTCCGGCTCGGCCGGCTTCAAAAGATAATCGACCGCGCCGTGCTCGAAGGCGCTGATGGCGTATTGGTCGTGGGCGGTGACGAAGACCACATGGACCTGGCCGGCCAGCGCTCGGGCCGCCTGGATGCCGTCCATCCCGGGCATGCTGATATCGAGAAAGACGATATCGGGTTCCTGGCTCTGCACGATGGCTATTGCCTCGCGGCCGTTGCTGGCCTCGCCCACAATCGAGAGCTCGGGCCAGGCTTCCTTCAGGCGGTCAATAATCTGTTCGCGCATCAGGCGTTCATCGTCGGCAATGACGGCGGTGGGGGCGCGCAAGGCGTGCATGCTGGCACTCGTCCAATCAGGCAGGTGGCGTAGCTGGGGCGATTTCGTAGGGCACTTTGATCGTGGCACAGGTGCCACCCGCGGGCGGCACGCTGATGATCAGCTCAGCCCGGCCGTCGTACAAGGCCTTCAACCGCTCGCGGACATTGGCCAGTCCCACGCCGGCCTCGGCTTTCGGCATGAACCCGACGCCATTGTCGAGCACGTGGACGGCCAGCTGGCCATCGACGATCTCGGCACCGATCTCGAGCCGGCCACCCTCGGGCTTCGGTTCCAGCCCATGTTTGATGCCGTTTTCCACCAGGGTCTGCAACATCATCGAGGGGAAGACCGCTGATTTCAAGCCTTCCGGAACACTCACTACCGGCTGCAGGCGTCCTTCCATTCGCACCGACATGATTTCCAGGAACGCGCTGCAAAGATTGACCTGCTGACCCAGTGTGGGTCGGCTACCTTCGCGCATCTGCGGCATGGCCGAGCGCAGGTAGCGAATCAGGCTCTGTTGCATCTTGGAGGCGCGCGGCGGGTCGGTTTGGATAAGCTGGTCGATGCTCGCCAAGGTATTGAAGAGGAAATGCGGCTCGATCTGGGCCTGCAGCGCTTCCATGCGCGCTTCCAGCACGGTGCGCTCGAGCTGTTCGGTTGCGGCGCGATGGGTGGCTTCGTTGGCGGTCAGTTCCGCTCTGCGCTTGCCGCCCGCCACCACCTTGATGATGAAGGAGGCGATGATGAGCACAAAAGCCAGGATCGGAATCTTGAATATGCCAGCGAGTATCAGGCCCAGGAACGAAACGAGCAGCAGCGCCTTCCACGACACTACGGCCACCCAATCGAAGAAACCCCACCACATCACGACGATGCCCTTGCGGATCTCGCGCAGGGCTTGTCGGATTCCCATCGGCCGCGAGGCAGGACCGCTCCTGCCGCGCTCGGCGGCGTTGTCGGTGCCTGGGCTGCCTTGGTCGGTATTCATCGGGTTGCCCTCGGGTCGCCTGCTCATCACAGGGCAAGATTACGGGAGGGAGCCTCCGGGCTCCAGCGCGGCAAGACACAATGCGCGCCGGTAGGGATGAAATGCAGGAAACCGTCCTATTCGGCTTCACGCCGTGGCGCCATGCTTCGCGGACCGGCGAGAGGACCATGCGGCGCCGCGCTTCCTGGAAAAGCCCCGTCGCGGCCACGGGGCCCGTCCAGAGATTCTCTTATCGCCTGACCGCTCGCGGGATCGTCTTTTCGATCCACTCCGCCATCGCATCCGCTATCTCAGCCATGATTTCCGAATCCTTGCGTCCCGTGCGCGCCGGGACGTGAAACGAATGATCGGCGTCCTGGAACAGCTTGAGTGTGGCGCGCGCACCGAGCTTCCCGACGGGCGCCTGGAGGAGCTGCAAGTCGGCGAGCTGATCACGCGTTCCTTGCACGAACAGCATTGGAATCTGCACCGCGAAGAGGTGCGCTCCGCGCTCGTCCGACGGTCGTCCCGCCGGGTGCAGCGGAAATCCGAGGAACATCAGGCCGTGGACCCCGGACAACCGTGATGCGGCTTGCGCTTGCGAAGTCATGCGGCCGCCGAAGGACTTGCCGCCTGCGAATAGGGCGAGGTCCGGTAGCTGCCGCGAGGCTTCCGCGACCGCGGCGCGAACGGTGGCTTGCGCAAGCTTGGGCGTGTCCGGTCGCTTCGAGCCCTGCTCCATATAGGGAAACTGGTAGCGAAGCGTGGCGATGCCGCGCTCGGCGAGCTCGTTCGCGATCGTTCCCATGAATGGATGCGTCATGCCCGCGCCTGCACCATGCGCCAAGACGTAGCAGGCGCGCGCGTCCGGCGGTGTTTGCAGCAAACCCGAAACGCGCTGCGCGTCGTCGACGGCGATCGTCAGAGCTTGCGGGCCCGCCCGCATCGATTGCGGCGACCGACCGCTCAAGCGACGATCAGAAGCTTGAATCCACCGTAGATCAGGCGCTTGCCGTCGAAAGGCATGGACTTCGGATCCATCATGTCGGCCAGCCGCGGGTCCTTCATGACTTTGGCGTTGACGCGATCGCGATGCGAGCGAGACTTGTACACGATCCACGAGAACACCACGGTTTCGCCGCGCTTGAGCTTCACGCTCCGCGGGAACGATGTGAGCTTTCCGACCTTGACGTCGTCGCCGATCCACTCCTTGTAGTCGAGAGCGCCATACTCCCTCCACACTTTTCCTGCCTTCTTGGCCATGCGCCGATACGCCGCCAGGTTTTTCAGCGGTACCGGTACCACAAAGCCGTCAACGTAGCTCATAACGTCTCCAAGTTTGTTGAGTACTTACGGAAAACGGTTCGCGCGCTTTTCAGCAACGGCCTTCATATTGGCAAGGCCGGTCTCGAATTCCTTGCCGATCATCTTGTCCATGCTGACGAATATGCCCATGACTTTCGCAATGTAGGCACTGGGGCCGTACATGCTCCAGGTGACATTCGTGGAGTCCCCTTTGGGCTCGAGGGCAAATTCAGCCGTGTTGTGGCCCTCGATCGGCTTGACGAAATCCAGCTTGATCGTGACCTTCGATGGTGGCGATGACTCCGTGATCTCCATGCGCCCCTCGCCGACCTTACTGTTGCCTTCCCACGCATACACGGCGCCCTTGCCGCTGGCCGCGCCGCTGTAGGTTCTCTTCATCGCGGGATCCATCTTCTCCCATGGTGACCAGGAGTCCCAGCGGTGGAGGTCGGTAATGAGCGGAAAGATCTTCTCTGGCGGAGCTTTGATGGTCGCTGTGCGCTCGACACGAAAAGTCTCAGGGCGAGTTGCAGCGAAGACGAGAACAGCAGCGACGAGCACGACGACGGCGATCGCGATAATCTTGAGCATACCATACCGAATGCTTCGGCCCAGAAAGTCTTCTGCACAGGCATGCTCACGCGGCCGCCGTCGGCCAACGCGTCGAACACGCGCTTTGCATCGGCAACCGACGGGTAAACCAGCGACAGCGAGAAGCCCTTCATTCCTCCGTAGGGCTGGCCGACCATCGAGTCGGACGCCATCAGGGTGCCGCCGTCGATAGTCAGGCGCGCGTGCAGGATCCTGTCGGCGCTGCCGGGCGGGGTCTGGTCGGCCATCGGCGATCCCGCATGGGTCATCAGGTCAAGCTTGCCGCCCAGCGTGCGTTCGTAGAAGCGCATCGCGTCGGCGCAGGTGCCGTCGAAGAACAAATAAGCATTGAGTTGGTGCATGACGATTCCTCTCGCGGTCACTTCTTCGCGGCCACTTGCGCACGCAAGCGCTCCTCTTGCTTCCTCAACTCGGGCGTGAACTCGGCACCGAAGTCCTCCGCTTCGAACACCTGGCGAATCTCGATCTCGGATTCTGTGCCCGGGAAAGGATTGGGGCAGCGCTTGACCCATTCGATCGCTTCTTCCTTCGACTTGACTTGCCACAGCCAGAAGCCGGCGACCAGCTCCTTCGTCTCGGCAAACGGCCCATCGATGACCGTTCGCTTCGCGCCGGAGAAGCGGACGCGCGCGCCCTTCGAGCTCGGCTGGAGCCCTTCGCCCGCCAGCATCACGCCGGCTTTCACCAGCTCTTCGTTGAACTTTCCCATGTCGGCGAGGAGTTTCTCGTCGGGAAGGACGCCTGCCTCCGAGTCCTTCGTGGCTTTGACCATGACCATGAATCGCATCGTGATATCTCCTAAGGTTTGGGTTGGAGCCGGGGCGGCCGGTCTCGACCGTCCAGAGTCGGGCTCTACTTGCTAGTCGAACGAGGGGCGGCTAAATCGACAGGTTTCTACCCTGCGCATGGCGCCCGGGCCGGCGTGACCATCCATTCGGTCACTCCGGTGTCGCACCGGACTCGCGCACGATGATCTTCCATTTCTCGTACTCGCGTTGCACAAACTGACCGAATTCGGCCGGCGTGCCGCCCACGGGATCGGCCCCTTCGCGTATCAGCTGCTTCTCGATCGAGGGCACGGCGAGGATATCGTTCACTGCGCGGTTGAGCTGGGCGATGATCGGTTCGGGCGTGCCCTTGGGCGCGAAAAAGCCGAACCACGAACCGGCCTCGAAACCGGGCAAGCCGTTCTCGATGACGGTCGGCACGTCCGGCAGCGAGCGCGATCGCTTCGCGCTGCTCATCGCGATGGGCAAGAGCTTGCCCGCCTGAATGTGCTGGATGACCGAGGGAATAGTCGCGAACATGAATTGCACGCGTCCCACGAGAAGATCGTTGAGGGCGTCGGCGCCCTTGTAGGGAATATGAGTGGCGTCGATGCCGGCGCGCTTGCAGAGCATGAAGCCTGACAGGTGCGAGGACGTTCCAATGCCGGTCGAGCCGTAGTTCAGCTTGCCCGGATTGGCTTTCGCGTAGGCGATGAACCCCTCGAAATTCTTTACGCCGAGCGAGGGGTGGACCACGAGCACGTTGGGCACATCGGCAATCTTCACGATCGGGACCAAATCGGTCAACGGGTCGTACGTGAGCCCTTTGTAGAGCGTAGGGTTCACCGCGATCGGACCGACCGAGTCGACGATCAGCGTGTAGCCGTCCGGCGCGGACCGCACGACAAATTCGGTGCCGATATTTCCTCCGGCACCGGGTTTGTTGTCGATCACGAAAGGCTGCTTCAATCGCTCCGAGAGTTGCTGTCCCACGCTGCGCGCAAGGATATCGGTCGTGCCGCCGGCGGTGAACGCCACCACGACGCGAACCGGCCGCGTCGGGTAGGCCTGCGCATGTGCGATGGTGGAGAGCCCCGTGAGCCCAATGGCCGCGAGCCCTGCAAGCAACAAGCGTTGGCAGGCGTGCATTCCTACCATTCTCAATTTCTGTAGCTCGGATCGATGCGGTCGAGCTTCCTGAGCAACGCCGGCCACTCCATGACGCCGTACGCCCTGCGCGTTTGCGGCTGGTAATTGCTCCACGTTTCCTCGAGCACCGGCAGCGGCACCGGGACGAGCTTGGCGTTGCACGCCATGGCGGCAAGTTGCGACCGGCAGGCGAGCTCGAGGCGGTGCGTCCAATTGAACGCCTCGCCGATCGTGCGGCCCACGACCAGTGCGCCGTGATTGCGCAGGATCAGCGCTTCGCCGCCGCCCAGGTCGCGGATCAGCGACTCCTGCTCGGCAACGTTCAAAACGACACCGCAGTAGTCGTGGTAGCCGATCTTCAGAAAGCGCATGGCCGTCTGGGTGATCGGCAGCAGACCGCACTCGAGGCACGACACCGCCATCGACGCCGAGGTATGCACGTGGATCACGCAGTCCACTTCGGGCCGCGCCGCATGCACGGCGCTATGGATCACGAAGCCGGCCTTGTTCACGCCGTAGTTGAGCGGGCCGAAATCGGGCGTGCTGAGAATCCTGCCGTCGTGGTCGACCTTGATCAGGCTCGACGCGGTGATCTCTTCGTACAGCATGCCGTAGGCGTTGATCAGAAAAGCGCCCGGCTCGCCCGGCACGCGAGCCGAAATGTGATTGGCCATCATGTCGGACATGCCGTAGAGCTCGACCAGGCGATAGCACGCTGCGAGATCGACGCGCGCTTGCCACTCCGCCGCGGAGCAGAGCGCGCGCATCGAACGCAGTCGAAGACCGTCGGACTCTGGCATGGCACTCGCCTCGAAATGTTACGCCGGTGCGCCGCTACGCGGGCGGGCCCTTGAGCTCGACCGTGTTGCCCTCCGGATCGCTGAGATAGATCGACGGACCTCGTCCCTCCGCGCCATATCGCGACGCCACTTCACCCACGGCAATACCGCGCTCCGCCAGATAGCTGCTGATGCTTTTCTCGTCGAAGCTCCGAAGACGCAAACAAAAATGATCCATGTTCCTGCCCTCGCGACCGGGCGCCGCTCCACCCTGTGAACCCAGCTTGCCGTCGACGGGAACAAGATCGATGAGCGAGCTGCCCGCGCGAAGTTGCACGAGTCCGAGGTCGTCCTGCCGGCGCTCGACGCTGCATCCGAGCACGTCGCAGTAGAACGAGAGCATTCGCTCGAGATCGACGACCCGCAGAACCAGATGGTCGATTTCGCGAACGCTGATCGGATTGCTGTGCTCGTTCATGGCTTCCATCCTGCGCGTGAATGGGACGCGCGTCCTCTTCTGGCGCGTCCGCTGGGTCAAGCCTTAGGCATTGCCGCTCCGGATTGCGACCGTTAAACATACGCCGAAGGTTGCTTGGCGAACCGTTCGACACACGCGAGCGAGCAAAACCAAAACGTCTTTTCGTTGAAATGGAGATTTCCAGCGGCACGCCTCGTATCCACCTGCATCTTACAGACGGGATCGATCGCGTATTCGCGCGAAAAGCTGGACAAGACTATTTCATACAAATCAAACGGCTGAGGCAAGTTTCTTAGAGCAACCAACCCTTGGTGCTTGACCTCGATGCCTACGGCTCCTGCCCGGACGAGTGTCTCCGCAACATGCTTCGTGCACAAAATTTGGCCACCGGTAGCTCGTGCCGCTACTCGCGCCGCAAGATTCACCGTCGAGCCAAAGTGGCGGTTGTCGCGGAGAAGCGCGGAGCCATGATGCAATCCGGCGCGAACAATCGGGAAATCCCGGCGATCGGCGATCGATGCGTAGAGGACCGATAACGCATCTTTTGCAACCAGAGGATCCGGGAAAACGAGAAATGCACAATCACCCGTGAGTGACTGGAATTGTCCCGAGGGGTGGATAGATGTGCGAATCAGTTCGCAGAACTCGTCTACGAGATCGGCGGCAGCGAATTCTCCGTGGGTATCGGTTAGCGAGGTATATCCCGCAATGTCGACGAAACAGAATGTTGCTTCGATGCTCTTACCGGCGCTCATGGAGACACGGTTTGTGGCGGCGGACTACTTGCTACGCGCTCTCTCGATCAAAGCGTCACGGCGCTCCAGACTTTCCTTCGGCCAATACTTTGTACGGTCGTAGTACTCTTCGACGGCGGGCGTATTCGCGGGAAGGACGACCCAGGGTTGCTTCGAAGCGGTGAAGATGTGAATGTCGGGCGGCAGGCGATCAGGCTCTTTGAGCGTGCCTACGCGAACAAAGCGCACCGCATCGCCTGCGCCGGCGTAATTGCTCCACAGAGCGATATGACAGATCGGACACCGCGCGATCTTCTGTCCTTTTCCGCTATTCGACGGCGTGTTGACCACTTCCGGCTCGCCCTTCAGCAGGACGACTCGATCGGCTTCGATCAACGCATTCAGCGCGAAGGACGCTCCTGTTTCACGCTGGCACCACCGGCAATGACAGCAGTGAACAAACATCGGTTTGCTTTTCATCAGGTACCGCACCGCACCACAGGTGCAGGCCCCTTCCAAGGGGCGATCTTCGTTGGCAGCCATTGAACACATCCCGTTGGGTGGTCGGAAAACCCAGCTTACTTGATTACGGGCGCGGGCAATCGTAACCGCGGCGCGCATCCCTTTGGGGACCTACGATACGCGGTCTGATCTGACGTTCAACGGCAGCTGGTTCGCTCGTTTCGTGCCCGCGCCGCCGGCGCCAACGATCCGCGCTGCGAGCATAATTTCGCGCCACGCGCTTGATTTGTCGAGCAGTCCAGTGAGGGGCGCGATGACGCCCTGTATAAATTGGCATGTTAGTTGCATCTGTCGCACGGGCCCGACCTTGGAGCGCAAGACGGCCCCGAGACCGGACCGACAGTTCAAGTACCTCCCCAGGCAGACGGGAACTCTGCCGCTGGCCCTGCGTACGGGCACACCCCATTCGATCGTCGCTGTTCCCCGGCCGCTGCTGCAACGAGTTTACGCAGCAGGACGCCGCGGCACGACGAGCTTGGCCGTCAAAGTCTGTACGATCTCACCGCGCTGATTGAAGGTTTCGCTGCGCAGGGTGACTATTCCCCGGTCCGGCCGCGAGCGCGACGGCGTCACGTCGAGGATTTCGCTTTCCACCTGGAGGATGTCGCCGGGCCGCGTGGGCTTCGGCCAACTGACTTCTCCGCCTGCGCCGATGATGCCGCCGGCAATCGGGGCTCCACCATCGACCAGAAGGCGCATGGTGATGGCCGCCGTGTGCCAGCCACTCGCCGCCAGTCCCGCGAGCAGCGTTCCCTTGGCCGTGGCGTCATCGAGGTGAAACGGCTGCGGATCGAACTGGCCGGCGAAGGCCTTGATCTGCGCCTCGTCCACGGCATGTGCTCCGCTCGCGAATCGCTGTCCGATATGCAGATCTTCGAGGTAGAGCCCCCCGTTCAGATCATGCTTGCCTGCTTTGGTCATGGGTTCACCTTAAGGTCTCATCGCTTGATTTTTCATGCTCAATAGAGCGGCGCCGGGCGCGGCAGAACCGGCAGCTCGGCGGGCAGCGCGTCGCCGTTGCCGGTGACGAAGTCGACGACCGCCCGCACGACGCTCGGCTCGCGCAGGACGCGGTAGTGACCGAGACCGTAGGTCTTGATCAGCCGCGCCCAAGGCATGCGTCTGGACAAGCGAAGCGTGTGCTCGAAGGGCACTTCGGCGTCGCCGCGGTCGTGCACGAACAGTGCCGGCAGCCGCAGTTGTTCCAACTCGTCGATGCGGTCGATCTCGGCAAAACGCACTCCGTAACGCTGTTCGAGACGGCGGCGCATCGCCTCGCGAATCCGCGGCGTAATCCCGAGCAGACGAGCGAAGTTGTGCGCGTGTTCGCTGATCGATGCCGGAGGGCTGACGAACACGACGCGCCCAAGCTCGATACCGCGCCGCAACGCGACTCCAAGCGCAACTGCACCGCTGCCGCTCTCGCCGTGTCCCGGCTGATCGAACCACACGACGCGATAGCCGCGCGCCAGCAGAGGCGCGACAAAGCTGCCCATTTGCACGCCGCGGCCACCCCAGCCATGGACGAGCAGAACGCCCGGCGCTGCAGCCGGCCCGGCCTGCCAGACGGCGAGCGAGTGTTTGCCGGCGACCACGGTTTCGCGCCGCGCATCGACCGGATGCACTCGGCGGCCGGAATACCGCGGCGGCAGGGTGAACAGGCGCTCCGCTTGACGGCGCGCGAGGCCGGGGACCAGGCGTGAGACGATCGCGAAATAGGCGCGGACGGCAGCCCACCACGATGTGCGGGTACGAACGATCGTGCTATTTTGAAGCGTTGTTAACGTTGCATTCATCGCAAATCTCCGAAGACGTTTTCAGGCTACCGGCACAGCCGCTGCGATCAGCCGCTCGAAGGCAATGCGCGCCCGCGACTCGGCCTTCCCACCCTTGATCAAGCGCGCGTTGTGGTAATAGGCGAAGATGACGCCCATCATGTCGAACACGAATTGGCCGGTATCGAGATCCGTGCGCAAGTGGCCCTCGCCGATAGCCAGCTCGACCGCCCGGACGAGCTCCCGCTCGAGCCTGGCGAAGTGTTCGATCACTGCGTTGCGCACGGGCCCGGGACGGTCATCGAACTCCACGGCCGCCGCCTGCATCGGGCAGCCGTGAGCCAATCCGCTGCGCTTCGTCCAATCGAGCCAGTGGTCGAACAGCGCGCGCAGGCGGGGCAGCCCGCGGCGCGCCTTGAGCGCCGGGATGAATACGGTCTGGGTGAAGCGAGCCGCGGCAGCCTCGATCGCGGCTACTTGCAATTCCTCGCGCGACCCGAAATGAGCGAACAGCCCGCTCTTGGACAGGCCGGCGCGCTCGGCCAGCTAGCCGATGGTCAGCGACTCGAAGCCGCTCTCGCTTGCCTGCGCCAGCGCGGCGTCGAGGATCGCAGCCCGCGTATGCTCACCTTTGTTCATGAGCCGAACTATACGAACGTTCGTGCCTTTTGTCAAGTGGCTCGCTCTTACCAAAACGAAGCCACCGTTGCCGCCGAAGCAGGCCCATCGGGGAGAGCCGGCAGAAGCGCGAGACGTGAGGCTCTGTGCTACGACGTGGCGAGCGGCGCTGCGCCCATGAACCGATCGCGCCCGGCGTCCTTGGCGCGATAGAGGGCTGCATCGGCCCGTTGGATCCATGCGCCGATATTAGTCGTCTCGTGGTCGGCCTCGGCGGCTCCGACGCTGAGGGTGCAGCGCAGGTCCGGGGTGTTCTCGAATGTCAGGGCGTCCAGCTGCCGCCGGATACGCTTGGCGGCTACCTCGGCCCCGCGCAGGTCCGTTTCCGAAAATACCAGCAGGAATTCGTCGCCGCCGTAGCGGGCGACGACGTCGACCGCGCGGCAGCACTGGCGCAGAGTGTCCGCCACGGCGCATAGCACCTCGTCGCCGGTCGGGTGGCCGTAGCGATCATTGATTTCCTTGAAGCGGTCGACGTCCAGGATCGCGAGCACCGCGGGTCGGCCGGTGCGGCGATGGCGTGCGAGCTCCGTTTCCGCCGATGCAAAGCCCTGTCGGCGATTGTCAAGGCGCGTCAAGCCATCGGTGCGGCCCAGTTCATCCAGCCGCCGGTTCTGTCGTACGAGCTTGCGCGCCAGCGAATGCGTGACAAGGCAAATCGCCAGCGGGTATGCCACCAGAAAAGGCATGCACGCGACGAACACCGACATCGGAGTCGACACATCGATCGGAACGCCGAGCGCCGCCGACGTCAGCACACATCCGGCGACCAGCAGGGTCGAGGTTCGCGCCAGCAGCAACGGACCGCCAACGCTGACCTTGTCGACCGAAAGCATCGTTGCCAGCAGCACGCTCGGAAGCAGGTTGAACTGCATCACCGCAATCCACACCCCGCCGACCGCGGAGTCCACCATCAGATTCCGCAATTCGGCCCGCCGCGGGTCGGCGCTGCGCATCGCGAGCAGCCACGCTGCGTGCGGCCAGGCCAACCCATGCGCGACCAGCAGGATCCACCACCCGAGGGGCTCTTCATGGAGACGCAAGACGGACGCGACGCACAGGACGCCGAGGCCGAGTCCCAATGTACGCAACAAATGAAC
>VBCS01000415.1 GCA_005888955.1 Betaproteobacteria bacterium | reverse complement strand
CGTTTCTGGGACGGAAGCTGAGCCGTCAACCTCAGCGACCGGCGGCGCGACCACCGATACGGTCGGCGCCGGCAACTCGGCGTCGACCTTTTCGATCGCCGTGCGCAAGGCCGTCGCGTCCGGCGTCACCCGGCCCTTTCTTCGCAGCGTGTCGACCCAGACCCGAAAACTCGTCTGCGCGGTGTCGATGAGCGCAAGGACGGCAGCAGAGGCCGGCCGTTCGTCTTCCAGCAGCCGGTTGTGCACTTTCTCGACGGCAAAGGCGATCTCGCCGAGCTCGGTCAGACCCACCATGCGTCCGCTGCCCTTGAGGGTGTGGAATCCGCGGCGCACGGTGGTAAGCGCGTCGCGGTCGTCCGGCTGCGCTTTGAGCCGAGCCGCGCTCGAGGCAACGCTGTCGAGCACCTCGTCGGCCTCGGTCAGATAGATGTCCAGCAACTCCGCGTCGAATTGCGCCGCGTCGGTTTCGAGCAGCCGCATCGTTTCTTCCGACGGCGAAGGCGCCGGTGCGGCCGCGCGACCCTCCGCAATCGCGGCGATCGCGTCCTGCAACGCCGCGGTGTCGCCGGTGCCAGCATGCGCAAGCAGCTCCAGCGCGACGTCGGAGTCGGCCTGCAAGGTCGCGTCGCCGATCAGCTCGGCGTCGTTCTTCAGCGTCGTGAGCTCCGCCTCGAGGCGCTCGCGGACGCTCGCGTCACCGGGCGAGCGCTGGAACGCGGCCAGCGTCGCCGGCAGTGCGGTCTTGAGATCCTTCACAGCCGCCTCGACCGTATCGTGCTCGTCGACATGCGGCTTCGCGGGCACGCCCAGACGCTTCGCCAGCAGCGGCTCGATCAGCCGGTCGCGGTCGGGTCGCTGCTGCTCGACGGCCTCGATGTAGAACCCGAGACCCGACAGCGATTCAGCGAGCAGTTCGAGGTCTTCGTCGGCGACCCGCGCGTCCGGCTGCGCGTATTGGTCGATCTGCTGCTGGCACAACGTCAGCAGCTGCTCGGCGTGCGCGAGGCCAAGCATCTTCAGCGCGCCCATGATCTGCTTGCTGTCGTGGGCGAGCGTCGCCAGATCGGCGCGTTTGTCGTGGTCCCTGAAGAACGCGTCGAGCACCTGCTCCATATGCCGCAGGTTCGCCTGGATTTCGCGCGCGACCTGGGCGAGCAGCAAACGCTCCTGCGCACGGCGCGCCATTTCGTCGAGCAACGGCGCGGCGGCGCCGCCCGCGGGCCGGCTCGTATCGAGCCGCGCGATCATCGCGTCGACCTGGGGAGGCAGCTCCGTCGAGGCCGTCGCATAGTTCTCGATCGCCGATTCGGCGAGCAGCAGTCCCGTCGCGTATTCCATGGCGAGTGCTTCGGAAACCGGTCCGCTGGGCAGCTTGTCCAGCCGGTCGGCCAGCGCAGCGGCCAGCCTCGACAGCGAAGGCTCGCCGATCGCGGCGGTCTTGTCGCGCAGGGCGGAAAGCGTCTGCTTGAGCTTGGGCAAGCTCTCGACGCGGCCGCCGGTCAGCTTGAGCCACAGGTCCTTCGCGGTGGCCAGAAGGTCTCGCGCCTCGCGCAGATGCGGCTGCACGCGCACGACGTCGGCGGACAGCACGTCGGCGGTCGGAATCAGGCCGGGCAGCCGGTACGCGCGCTGTACTGCCTGAACCTGCGGACCAACCGGAGCGCTGATCGCGACATAGTAAAGCACCTCGCGGCGCATCCGGTCGGCGACCTTGGCCGACCCTTCCACGAAGCGCCGAATCTGCAGATCGACGCGGCCGCACAGCTGCTTGACGCCGAAGCCGCTCTCGACACCTTTTTCGACGATGCCCTCGAGCAATGCGCCCACCGCCCACCAGAAGGAGCGCTGCGCCGAGTGCGTCTGCACGTCCTCGATGCCCTGCACCGCGTCGCGCATCACGCGCGCGCCTTCTTCGTCGCCGCGCAGCCACGCGAGCAATCCGCGCTGGTACAACCGGCGCTGTTTGACGAGGTACGACGGAAGCTTTTTCGGCGTCACCGTCTTGCCGCTGGCGATCTTCGGAGCCCGCGGTGAAAGATCAGGGTAGAAAAGATCTGTCGGCGCTGCTGCTCTCACACCGCGCGCCTGTTGCATCAGCTCGTATTCGGGAAACAGCTTGAGCGGCACCGGATTCGCACCGCTGACCAGCTCGTCCAAGAAGATCTTGAGCTTGCGGCAGGCGCGGTCGACGAGGTCGCACGCTGCCTGCGCCTCGGGTGGCGGCAGCTCCTCCATGCGGGTGAGCTGGCGCTCGAGCTCGTCGGTATAGGCGGTGACGGCATCGAGCCCGACCATCTGGATCGCTCCTGCCGCCTGGTGGATGTGCGCCCGTGCGTGCTTGAGGGCGGTGGCGTCGCGCGGCGACGCCTTGAACGCCGTGAGCGCTTCGACGCCACGGGAGAGCGCATGGTCGATCTCACCCTGCACCCACGACAGGGGGCCGAGATCGAATTCCGGGGCAGTGTCTGTGACCATGGGATTATCCGAGGCGGATCACTCCTGGAGCTCGGAAGCAAGAAGCGCGCCGCGCGTCTCCCGTCGCTTGTCTCCCCTTATACCTTGAACCCCGCGACCGAGCTGCGCAATTCAGCCGCGAGCTTGGTGAGCTGGCCGATCGACACGTTGGTTTGCTTGGTGCCCTCGGTCGTCTCCTCGGTGATCTTGAGGATGCCCTGCATGCCTCGCGTCACGTCCGATACCGATGCCGACTGCCTTTGCGTTTGCGCGGAAATACCGCCGATAAGATCGGCAAGTTCGCGCGACACGCGCCGGATTTCGTCCAGTGCCTGCCCCGCAGCGTCAGAGAGCTTGGTTCCTTCCACGACGCCAACCGTGCTCTTTTCCATGGCCGCCACGGCGTCCTGCGTGTCGGCCTGAATCGTCTTGACGATCGCGTCGATCTGCTTGGTCGCCTCGCCTGAGCGTTCCGCCAGACGCTGCACTTCTTCGGCCACCACCGTGAAGCCGCGGCCCGCCTCGCCGGCGGACGCGGCCTGAATCGCCGCGTTCAGAGCCAGTACGTTCGTCTGCTCGGTGATGTCCGAAATCAGCTCGACGATTTCGCCGATCTCCAGCGAGGATTCCCCGAGGCGCTTGATCCGCTTGGCGGTGTCCTGAATCTGGGTCCGGATTTCGTTCATGCCCGCGATCTGGTTTTGCACCGCTTGGCCGCCCTTTTCGGCGGCAGCCAGCGATTGCTGCGCCACCCGTGCCGACTGCGCCGCGCTCTGCGACACCTCGTTGATCGACTGCGCCATCTGCAGCACCGATGCGGACGCCTGCTGAATTTCCTTGTTCTGCCGCTGCGACGCTTCGAAGAGTCGGTTCGAGATCGACTGCGCGTCAGTCGTCGCCTTGGCCACCTGGTCGGTCGCGCTGTTGATGCCCTTGACCAGCGTTCGCAGCTCCTCGATAGTGAAGTTGATCGAGTCGGCGATCGCGCCGGTCACGTCCTCGGTGACAGAAGCCTGCACCGTCAGATCGCCGTCGGCGAGATTTCCCATTTCGTTGAGCAGCCGCAAAATCGCTTCCTGGTTGCGCTTGTTCTCCTGTTCGCTCTCGAATGCGCTCACCCGCTGTTCGTCGTAGAGGACCTTGGCCAGCACACCTGCGCAGAGAAGCGCGACGACGCCGAAAACGATGGCCGCGCCCAGGGTGAACAGTCGTCCCGTGTTTTGGCTCTCGTAGCTGTTGGCGAGATTGGTGGTGTCGGCGAGCAACGGCTCGGAGTCCTGGTTGATGCCGCGTGCCGCCTGCTTGGCCACGACGAGCCGCTGCATGTTCTGCAGGATCGCATTGACGCCGGCTTCGTACGCGGTGAAGCGCTTCTGCAGGTCAGCCAGTGTAGCGCGCGCTTCTTCATTCCTCACTCCGGAAAGGCGCAGCGGCTCGCTGCCCTTCAGCAACCCGTTCAGGATGTCGCGGAACGTGCCGGTGTCCTTGCCGAGCAGGAATGCGACCTCGGGATCGATCTCCTCCGACGACACCAGCGAATTGGCGTTTTTCGCGATCCGCTGCGAGAGCATCGCGAGCTTATTGGTGAAATCGATCTCGCGCACGTTGCCGCCTCCGGCGGCGGCCTGCGATGCGGCCTGCTGCGCGAGCTCGAGCAGCGCGGTATTGCCCTGGTTGATACCATCGAGGCCCTTGGACAGCGAAACGAGGCTCTGTTGGTTGTCGATAACCGCGGTGGCGTTCTTCTCGACGCGCTCCCAGCGGCCAGTGATCTCGCCGAGCTGGGTCTGCAACGGCTCGGCACCAGCGACATCGATGCTGACGCCCTTGATCGTTCCGCCCTTGGTCAGCGCATCCAGGTCGGTGCGAAAACGGTCGCGCGAGTCCTTGACGCTCTCAAACGCCTGCGCGTTCCCCTGCACCGCAAGCGATGTACCGCGAGCGAGCCGTTGCGAAAGCATCTGCATCTCGGTCGCGGTACCCGAGCTGGCGGCAGTCTTGTTATTGAGCGTGATGTAGAAAAACAGCATGACGAGCGCCAGAATAACGAAGACGGCGGTCAGCGCACCGAGTATCTGCTCCTGTTTGGCCACCGGCAGATGACCAATGAACCATAGCCGCCCGGGTTGTCGCGTTTCGGCCGCGGCGGTGCGCAGCTGCTCCATGATCGATGCCGCTCCGAGCGGATCGTAGCCCTGCGCCGGAGGATTCATTTTGACCTGCGTGGTCGTCGGCATCTCGAGCTCGGCATCGTTCGCGGATTTCCCCCGCGCCACTCCCGTACCGAACATGCTTCTCAGACTAAGCGCCATGTTCTCTCCCCTGAAGGGTCGCTCCGCATCCTTGCATCATTGGTCACAGCCCCACCTGCAGAGACGCCAAGTCCTGGGCGAGCCGTGCCAGATCGATCTCCTCCGACGACACCAGCGAATTGGCGTTTTTCGCGATCAGCCCGAGCACGCGGTGCACGATCAGGCCGGCGCGCAATTCGCCGACGCGCGGCCCGAACAGCACCAGCCGCGTCTGGCTCGCACCGGGCATTACCGGCTCGAGGGGCTGGCCGAGAAAACCGGCGAAATCGATCACGCCGTAAAGATTGCCGCGGATGTTGGCGACGCCCAGGTACCACGGTTTGGTCAGTGGCACCGTGGCCATCTGCGGGACCGCGATGACTTCCCCGGCATCGGCGAGTCGGATCAGCCATCGCTCATCGGCGCACGCGATGCCGAGACGCGATTGCTCGACCTGCGCCGCAGTCTTCGCGGCCAGCCGCGTGGCCAGCTCCTGCTGGAACGCGCGAAGATTGAGTTTTGCGGCACGGGCCATCGGGAGCTTGGGAAGTGATCAGCCGAACGCGGTGATCTTCGCGAGCAGCTCGTCGCGCTTCACCGGTTTCACGATGTAGTCCCGGGCACCCTGCCGCAACCCCCAGATCTTGTCGGTCTCTTGGGTCTTGGACGTGCACAGGATGATCGGAACGGTGCGGGTCGCGGGGTCCCTGCTGATCGCCCGCGTCGCCTGGAAGCCGTTGAGCCCCGGCA
>VBCS01000414.1 GCA_005888955.1 Betaproteobacteria bacterium | reverse complement strand
ATCGCGCCAGCGCGCCGTCGGGCGCGACTTCCGCCCATACGTAGGCCATCGCCCGCGAGCCGCCGCCGGGCAGGGCGACGCTGCCGTGTTTGACGAGTAGATCCGCGGTCGGCTGGCAGCGGCGCACCGCCGCCACGCTCATGAGAGGGACCAAGAGCTGTTCGCTGCCGGTGTCGACGAAGAGCGGTTCGCTGCCGATGTCGGAGGCAACGAGGCCGAGCATCGCGGCGAGCTCGTCGCGCGATGCGGTGACGCTGGAAATGCGCGCCGGGGTCACGGTCGCGCGCGTCGAGGGCAGGATGAACGTCGTCTCCGAGAGGTTGAACTGCAACGCCAGCGCCTGCATGGTCGCGTCGTCGAGGCCGTGCCCGTCCTCGAACACCGCGAGCGGGTTGCCGGCGAGGCGCTCCTCGGCGAAGACGTTGATGATGCGAAACGGGTAGCTTGTCATGTTCACGACGCGGTGGTTTCGGCGGCATCGAGCATCGCACGCACCTCGCCCGCGAGCTTCGCGAACGCTTCTGCGGACACCTCGTGCGCCTCGATCACCAGCGACTCCCGCGAGGCCGGGAAATTGCGCGAGAGCGAGCGCGCGTACATGGGATCGTAATGCGTCTCGAGAAGCTCCGCGACCAGCCGATCCCAATCGGCGGCGGCCGCCATCGCTCCCCAGCGCGCGATCGCCGCCTTGCCGTGCAGCTCGACGAGCGGCTCGAGGCACGCGCCGAGCGATGCGGCAGCGGAGAGAAAATGCGCATACTCCTCCTTGAGCAGCGCCACCCGCTGCTCGAGCGGAGTCACGAGCGTAAGCGCGCGGCCGACGCGCATCTGCGCGAGCAGTGCATCGGGCATCTGCACGCCGCCGATGCGCCTGCTTTCCGATTCGACGAATACCGGTCGTGAGGCATCGAGCCGTCCCAACGCGTCGAAGAGCTGGCTTTCGAACCATTTCTGCGACGGCTGCGGATCGCCCGGCAGGTCGCCCAGGAGCGAGCCGCGATGGCGCGCGATGCCTTCGAGGTCGAGCGTCTGCGCACCGGAGCGCCCCAGCGCGGCGAGCAGCCGGCTCTTGCCCGAGCCCGTCAGACCGCAGATGACGACGAAGCGGAACCGCAACGGCAGCTGCGCGAGCTCGGCGGCGACGTGGCGCCGGTAGGTGCGATATCCGCCTTCGAGCTGCACGGCGCGCCAGCCGATTTCGTTGAGAACCTGGGTCAATGCGCGGCTGCGCTGCCCGCCGCGCCAGCAATAGACGAGCGGCCGCCACTCGCGCGCGCGCTCTGCGAAGGCGGTCTCGAGCATCGCGGCAATGTTGCGCGCGACCAGCGCCGCGCCACGCTTGCGCGCTTCGAAAGGGGAGGCCATATAGAGCGTGCCGATCCGCGCCCGCTCGGCGTCGTCGAGCACCGGGTGATTCGTCGCCGCGGGGACGTGATCCGCGGCGAACTCGGCGGGGCTGCGTACGTCGATGCGGTCGGGATAAGCGGCAAGCGCGTCGACGCCGACGCGACGCATGCCGGGATGCGGCGCGTTCATTTCGTCTTCCCGGGCGTGCCGAGCAGAGGCCGCAATTCGCGCCAGACGTTGTCGAGCAGCTTCGGCTGCGCCGCGGCGGTCGGATGGACGCGATCGGGCTGGAACAGCGCATTGTTGTCGGCGAAGCCGTCGAACATGAACGGCACCAGCACGATCTTGCGCGCCTTGGCGACATCGGCAAACGTCGCGTCGAAACGCTGCACGTACGCGGGGCCGTAATTGGGTGGCAGCCGCATGCCGACGAGCAGCACGCGCGATCCTGCCTTCTGCGCCGTCGCCACCATCGCGTCGAGATTGCTACGCAGTGCCTCGAGGCTGCCGCCGCGCAATCCATCGTTGCCGCCGAGCTCGACGATGGTGATGGCGGGACGGTGCTGCGCAAGGAGCGCGGCGAGCCGCGCACGACCTCCGGCGGACGTATCGCCGCTGCTGCTGGCGTTGACGACGCGATGTGGATAGTGCTCGGCCTCGAGCCGCTGCTGCAGCAGCGTCGTCCAGCCCGCGCCCGGTCGTAATCCGTAACCCGCCGAGATGCTGTCGCCGACGATGAGGATCACCGGCGCCGCGGCTTGCGCAAAAACGACGGAGCAGAAGAGCGCTGCCGCCAGCGCCGTCAAAGAGCGCAGGACGGATCGGAACGAAGACGACGAATTCATGTCCACATCCCATTGTAGAGGCGCGTTTCGCGGCGCGCAAAGAAGAGTCGCGGAGTACAATGCGCCGCCACCCGATCGATCCGCGCGGCATTTCCGTGTCGCTCTGTCCACGTGCGGAGCTTGCGTTGACCACGCGGTGGCCCCAACTGCAAGAAAGCCTAACTGCCGAAGCTGTTCCTTCATCATGACCGAGCCTGTTATCCGTGCACAAGACCTCTCGAAGATAGTCCAGAGCGGAGATGCGCCGCTGACGATCCTCGATGGCGTGAGCTTCGAGGTCGGCGCGGGCGCCACGGTCGCCATCGTCGGCGCTTCCGGCTCGGGCAAGACGACGCTGCTCGGATTGCTGGCAGGCCTCGACCGGCCGACTGCGGGCGAAGTGTGGCTTGGCGACACCGCATTGAATGGCTTGTCGGAGGACGCGCGCGCCGCGCTGCGACGGCGCTGGCTCGGCTTCGTGTTCCAGTCGTTCCAGCTCCTGCCTGCGCTGACCGCGCTGGAGAACGTCATGCTGCCGCTGGAGCTCGCCGGCGCCGGCGATGCGGCTGGACGCGCGCGCGAATGGCTCGCACGCGTCGGACTTTCCGCGCGTCTGTCGCACTATCCGAAGCAGCTTTCGGGCGGCGAGCAGCAACGCGTCGCGATCGCGCGCGCGTTCTGCGGCGAGCCACAGGTGCTGATG
>VBCS01000067.1 GCA_005888955.1 Betaproteobacteria bacterium | reverse complement strand
GCCCGGCATGCTCGCCGACATCGGTCGGCGCTTCGGCATCGAGCTGACCGGGGTGCCGTGCATCGGGGATTCGCTGCGCGATCTGCAGGCGGCGGAAGCCATCGGCGCGCAACCGATCCTGGTGTTGACCGGCAAGGGCGAGAAGACCCTGCGCGAGGGCAACTTCCCCAAGAACACGGTGATCTTTCCGGACTTGGCCTTCGCCGTCACCGCGCTGCTCGCGGGAGATTGAGCGGCCGGACCGATGTCGGAGCTGCGTTCACTCTTCTTCGCGCTGTTCCAGCTCATCGTCACGCCGATCTATGCGATCCTGGTCCTGCTCGCGTTCTGGCTGCCGCCGGTGCCGCGTTTCAAGTTCATCACGGGCTGGTGCTGGATCAACCTCGCCGCGGCGCGGCTGATCTGCGGCATCCGCCATCGTGTCCTGGGAAGACAAAACATTCCTCCGCGCGACGCGCCCCACATCGTCATGTCCAAGCATTCGTCGACGTGGGAAACGCTCGCGCTCAATTTCCTTTTCCCGTCGCTCGCGTTCGTCGCCAAGAAAGAGCTGCTGTCGATTCCATTCTTCGGATGGGCGTTCACGCTCGCCTCGCCGATCACCATCGACCGCAAAGCGGGAATGGACGCGATGCAGCAGATCGCCGAGCAGGGTCGCGAGCGGCTGGCGCAAGGTTTCTGGATCGTCTTCTATCCGGAGGGAACCAGAATCCGGGCGGGAACGCGTGCGCGTTACAAGACGGGCGGGGCGCGGCTGGCGATCGCTCTGGGCGTGCCGATCGTTCCGGTGGCGCATAATGCCGGCTATTTATGGCCTAAAGGCGTGCTCGGCAAGCGGTCCGGCACAGTCACCGTGTCGATCGGCCCGCCGATCCGCCCGGAGGGCAAGGACATGCAGCGGCTCACTAACGAGGTCGAAACGTGGATCGAGGACGAGGTCGCGCGGCTCGGAAATCCTCTAGGCAAGACGCCGGCACCGCACGGTTGATCGGACGCCGGCAGGACGAGGCCGATGCCGGCTTGCGCCGCGTGCTGCTCGCCGGGCAGGATGTCGACTACCGTCTCATTCGGGCCCGCCGGCAGTCGATCGGCATGACGATCGATAACAGCGGCCTTGTCGTGCGCGCGCCGCGCTGGGTCACCATCCGCGAAATCGACCTGGCCCTGAAGGAACGCGCGCGCTGGGTCGTCGAGACGCTCGCCGAGTGGCGAGGGCGCAACCGCGAATCGCTGCCTACCGAGTGGCACGCGGGCGCGCCGCTCCTGTTCCAGGGAAGGGCGCTGACGCTCGCGCTGTTCCCGGCGCGCAAGAAGGCCATCGCGGCGGATCTTCTGCATCTGACCGTGCTGCACCCCGACCCCGGAGACGAATCCGAGATCGCGGCGTTTTGCTCCCGTTGGCTCAAGGAACAAGCGCTGTCGTTGCTCACGCTGCGAGCGCTTCACTTCGCGAGCCGTCTTAGGACGCCGCCGCCGGCGGTCAAGCTGTCGAATGCGCGGTCGCAATGGGGCAGTTGCAATCACCGCGGCGAAATCCGCCTCAATTGGCGTCTGGTGCAGCTGCCGCCGCGCATCGCGGACTACGTCGTGGCCCACGAGGTGGCGCACCTGGTCGAGCTCAACCATTCGCCCCGGTTCTGGGCCCTCGTGGAATCGCTCCTGCCTGGCCACGTCGAGGCGAGGCGCGAGCTCGACGCCCTGACACCGTTGCTCGATTGATACTACGTGCTCTTGCCGACCGGCAGCGGCGGCAGGTGAACGACGACGCCGCCTTGGGTCTGCAACAGTCGTTCCAACGCGGTAGCGAGCTCCTCGCCGCTCTTCGTATCGCGCCACGCGCCGCCTTCGGCGCGGAAATGGAAGCCGCCCGACTTTGCCGCCACCCACAGCTCGCGATTGGGCATGTGGCGATTGACGATGATGCGGCTCCCGTCGGCGCATTCGATCGTCAGCACGCCGTCGTTCTCCGACCAGTCGAGGTCGCTTTCGGAAGCGTCGAGGGCTGCCCCGATCGTGTCGAGGACCCGGTCGGTCAGCGCGATAAATGCGCTCTCTTCAATCATCGGAGCGACCGACTTCGGCGTGATAGACTTCGGCGCACTGCATGAAGGTGTCGTCCACAGAGTTCCGGATGTTACGCCGTTCCATGGCGGCGATCATCGCCTGCGCGACAGTGCTCGCGGTTGCCGGTTGCGGCATCAAGGGACCCCTGAAGCTGCCGCCGGGCAAGTCGGCGCCGGCGCCGACCGGCCTGCCGCCGGGAGCGCCACCCACGACGATACCGGGCAAGCCCTCCGACACGCCGGCACCGGTCGAGCCCGCCCCGGAAGAAAACAAGGACAGCAAGCAGTGACCGCGCTCGCCGAGCGCGAGGGCGCGCTCTGCGTCGAAAGTGTATCCCTCGCCGAGGTCGCGGCGCGCTACGGAACACCCTGCTTCGTATATTCGCGCGCCGCGCTGGCGGCTGCATACCGCGAGTTCGACGAGGCCTTTGCGGGACTGCGTCACCTCATCTGCTACGCGCTGAAGGCCAACTCGAATCTCGCGATCCTCGACGTGTTCGCGCGCCTGGGCAGCGGATTCGACGTCGTTTCCGGCGGCGAGCTCGCCCGCGTGATCGCCGCAGGCGGCGATCCCCGCAAGATCGTCTTCTCCGGCGTCGGCAAGTCCGACGACGAGCTCTCCCAGGGGCTGGAGCTCGGTATTTTCTGCTTCAACGTCGAGTCGGCGAGTGAGCTCGAGCATCTCAACCGCATCGCCGATCGTTCGGGCAAGGTCGCGCCGGTCAGCCTCCGGGTCAACCCCGATGTCGATGCGCGGACGCACCCCTACATTTCCACCGGACTCAAGCAAAGCAAGTTCGGGGTCGCCTTCGATGAGGCGCCGGAGCTCTACCGGCGCGCCGCAGCACTGTCCGGCATCGCGATTCGCGGCATCGACATTCACATCGGTTCGCAGATTACCGCGCTCGAGCCTTATCGCGAAGCGACGACGAAGCTGCTGGAACTGGTCGACACGCTTGCCGCAGAGGGCATACGTCTCGAACACGTCGACCTCGGCGGCGGCATCGGCATTCGCTACCACGACGAAACTCCCGTCGCTCTTGCCGATTACGCCGCGATGATCGCGGCGCTTTTCCGCGGCCGCACCGAGATGCTCGTCCTCGAGCCAGGTCGACGGCTGACCGGCGATGCCGGCGTTTTACTCACGCGGGTGAGCTACCTGAAACCCGGCCCCGAACGTAGCTTCGCCGTCGTCGACGCCGCGATGAACGATCTGCTGCGGCCAGCGCTTTACGACGCGTGGCATGAAGTGCGCCCGGTGCGGCCGCGCAACGAAGGGCCCCGTATCTGGCAGATCGTCGGTCCCGTTTGCGAAAGCGCAGACTTTCTCGCCCGCGACCGCGAGCTCGCGCTCGCCGAAGGAGATCTGCTGGCGATCCTGTCGGCGGGCGCCTACGCGATGGCAATGAGCTCGAACTACAACTCGCGTCCGCGTGCCGCAGAGGTGCTTGTCGATGGCGGCACGATGCATCTTGTCGGGCGGCGCGAGACCGTCGGCGAGCTTTTCGCGCGCGAGTCGCGGCTGCCTTGAGGGTGTTCGCTGCAGCCGCAACACGGTTGCGAAAGCTCGAAAATCGCGATGTGCGAATTCGCAACAGTGACGCACAGCGTCACCCGAATTTGCAATTAAGTCTTGTAATTCAAAAAAAAATGGCTAGAATTCAGGCAGCAGGTGTCAATGGGTTTGTCAAGGGGTCGACCGAAATAATGGTCGACGCTCAAGACAAAACTGGCGGAACCTGCGCTGAAGCAGTAGCACATAACAGTTTCAGCAACTCAGACAGGAGAACTGAAGATGATGGCTGACATGATGACCATGGCGTCTCCGGCAGCCCCGGCTGCGCCGAAGAAGAAGGCTAAGAAGCGCAAGGCGAAGAAGGCCGCCCCGAAGAAGGCGGCGAAGAAGAAGGCGGCGAAGAAGAAAGCGGCGCCGAAGAAGAGGAAGGCCGCGAAGAGGAAGTCGAAGGCCCGGAAGGCCGCCCCGAAGAAGAGGAAAGCGGCGAAGCGCAGACCGGCCAAGAAGCGGAAGGCCACCAAGAAGAAGGCTGCCCCCAAGAAGAAGGCCAAGAAGAAAACAGCGAAGAAGAAGAAAGCCAAGAAGGCAAAGAAGCTGTAGGCTTCCGCAGCCAGATGGCTGTCGCGAGACCGCGATGGCCCCAGAACAGGCGACACGAAAGTGTCGCCTGTTTTGCTTCAGACGGCCGCTAGCGCTGAGCCGTGTGGTGCCGCGGACGGCTCGCGGGCGCGGACGCGGGCTTCGTGCGGTCCCCGCCTTTGCCGGCTGCGGGCTTTGCTGAAAGCACGCGGGTCTTGCTGCCGCGCTTGGACTTCTTTCCCCGCACCTGCCCAACGTCGCTTACCACGCGCAGGCGCTGCCCCGGAATGATTTTCGCGGTATGCCCCGCGTTCCAGCCTTTGAGATCCTGCGTGGAAACATCGTAACGCGCGGCTATCGAAGCCAGCGTCTCGCCTTTGCGCACGCGATGGTATAAAGCACGCCCGCTCGGTACGGTGGTGAAGACGGCGTTCTTCAGGCTGGCGACAGTCGCGGCGGAGGTCACCTGCGACGGGACCAGCAGCGCGTGCCCGACCGGCACTTTCGCGCGAGGCCCGATGCCGTTGACCGTCCGCAGCGTTTCGAGCGGCAAGCCAAAGCGAACGGCCACCTGCTGCAGAGTTTCGCCGGCCCGGAACTTGTACGCCTGCCACGTCACCATCGGCTGATCGCTCAAGTCGAGCTTCGCCGCAAACAGCTCTGCCTTGTCGTAGGGCAGCAATATCGTGGTTTCGTCGGCGCCCGCGATCACCGGCCTGTTGTGCTGAGGATTGAGCGACAGAAACTCGTCCAGCGGCATTTCGGCAAATTCGGCGGCGACCTTGACGTCCATTTTCTTCTTCGTCCGCACGACCGCGAAATACGGCGCGTCGGGCATGTCGCCGAGCGTCAGGTCATAGCGCTCGGGATCGCGGACGATATTCTTGACCGCCTGAAGCTTGGGGACGTAGCCGCGAGTTTCCGCGGGCAGCTTGAGGCTGAGATAGTCGGTCGGAAGGCCGCGCTTCCGGTTGGCCGCGATCGCGCGCCGCACCGTACCTTCGCCGCAGTTGTACGCCGCGAGCGCGAGATACCAGTCGCCGAACTCGGCGTGCAACTTCTGCAGGTAATCGAGCGCGCCGTCGGTGGCCGCGATCACATCGCGGCGTTCGTCGAACCACCAGTTCTGCTCCATGCCGAATAACTTGCCCGTCGAGGGTATGAATTGCCAGATGCCCGAAGCACGACTGCGCGAGTAGGCCATCGGGTTATACGCGCTCTCGATCATCGGCAGGAGCGCGACTTCCAGCGGCATGCCGCGCTTCTCGACCTCGACGACGATGTGGTAGAGGTAGCGCCGGCTGCGCGCGACCATGCGCGCGATGTAATCCGGCCGTGCCGCGTACCAATCCTCGGCGTTTTTCACCGACGGCGTGTCGAGATCGTCGAGGATGAACCCCTGGCGGATCCGCGTCCAAAGATCGCCGTATTCCGAGCGCAGTTGCAGCGTCGCGTTGGTGACCGAATCCGGATCGCCCCCGGTCGCGAGCTCTACCGGAGGTTCCGGCGGCGGGCCGGGATGCATCGGCTCGACCCCGATTTCAGCGGCGATGATCGGTTGTTCGGGAAGAGCGGCGGGTTCGAGGACGTTCGCCGGCGCGGGCTGCGCAGGCGCTCCGGTTACCGCGGGTGGCGCCTTCGGCGCGGTCGCACAGGAGGCGAGCATCAGCGCGAGCGCCGCAGCAACGGCCAGCGTCGCCGCGCCCGTGACGGATGGTCTAAGGTTCCGCAAAATGCCGCGATGGTAGGGGCGGGCGCCGGAATGCGTCAAGTGCGGCACCATGCGGAGGTTCCTTGATCCGGGAAAGATTCAATACGCGTTTTTCCAGGCGCGGCCCTCGGCGCGCCTCAGGCCCGGGATTGTCTCGCGCCCGTCCGAATACGGGGACCGGCCAGCGCGCGATTGCCGCCGACGTGATCGCGGTGGTGATGCGCAACCGGATGTAGTTGTCGACGAATGCCGGGATCGGGATAATCGCCGTCATGGCCGAATCCTCGACAGCGCCGCTGACCCTGTCAACCGGAACCTTGGCCGCGTGGTTCGCCACCCCGCTCGGCCGCTATCTGCTCGAACGCGAACAGGCCTATTTCGACCGCACGCTCGCGGACATCTTCGGCTTCCACGCGCTGCAGATCGGCTTGCCGGAATACCCGCTTCTGCGGGGCTCGCGCATGACGACCCGGTTGACCGTGGACCTGGAAGAACCTGCACAGGTGCTGGCCGACCCGCACTGGCTTCCGTTCGCAGAGAACGGCGTCGACCTGATCGTGCTGCCGCATGTGCTGGAATTCACCGACCAGCCGCATCAACTGCTGCGCGAGGTCCACCGGGTTATCCGCCCCGAGGGCCAGCTCATTATCGCCGGGTTCAACCCCTTCAGCCTGTTCGGCGTCAAGCGCTACTTCGGCCGCGAGCAGACGATGCCCTGGACCGGCAACTTCATCGCGCTCTACCGGCTCAAGGACTGGCTCTCGCTGCTCGGCTTCGAGGTCGCCGGCGGGCGTCTCGACTGCTACGTGCCACCCTTTGGGCAGGAAAAGTGGCTGCAGCGCTTCCACTTCTTCGAAAAGAGCGGAGATCGCTGGTGGCCGATCGCCGGTGGCGTGTACTTCCTTCGCGCCACCAAGCGCGTTCTGGGGATGCGCGTGATCACGCCGGCATGGTCGCGCCGGGTGCGCAAGAAGGCGTTGGCATCCGCCGCGCGGCAGGTGCGCGAGTGCGCGGACGTGCGCGAGTGAGCGGCGCCGCATGACGGCGCCTGTGGTGATCTACACCGACGGCGCGTGCAAGGGCAACCCCGGTCCGGGCGGCTGGGGCGCGCTTCTCCAGTACGGCCGGCGCGAACGCGAGCTCTTCGGCGGCGAATCGCGGACGACCAACAACAGGATGGAGCTTATCGCCGTCATCCGCGCGCTGGAGAGCCTCAAGCGGACCGCGACGGTCGAGATCTACACCGATTCGCAGTACGTCAAGAACGGCATCGAGACCTGGATTAATACCTGGAAGCGCAACGGTTGGAGGACCAGCGACCGCAAACCCGTCAAGAACGCGGACCTCTGGCTTGAGCTCGACGGGCTTGTCCGCGAGCACGACATCAGGTGGCACTGGGTAAAGGGACACGCCGATACCGAAGGTAACCAGCGTGCCGACGCGCTGGCCAATCGCGGCGTCGATGCGGTGCGAAGCTTGGGCTAGCTAGCTTGCGGCGTCCGAATGCCACGGCATGAGGACCGTCGCGAGCGCAGGCAGGTCGCGGCCTCCTTCTGCAGCCTTGCAAATCGTGTTGTCGCGCGTCGGCCGCAAGCGTCGACTCGCCTCGCGCGATCCCCGCGCACTCCGTGCGCGGGGGCCCTCGCCGCGGGCTCGCGCCGCTACAACTGCATCGGCAGGATCACCATCTGCATTCCATTCAGATGCAGACGGCGCTGCAGCGCCAGCGCCGTCTGATTGTGCAGCAGCCGCGTCACCCAATTCTCGTTGCGGAAGACCAATTTGCTGGTGAAGAAAACGCTGTTCGAGTATTCCTTCTGGACGCCTTCCGCCAACTTCGTCAACTCGTCGACGCGGTCGGTCCCGAGCGAGAAACGCGCGGTCGCGGCCAGCCCGTTGGCGTGGCAATAATCGACATAGAAGGAGAGGGCGCGATCGAGTGCTGTTCGCAACCGGTCGATCTGTTCGGCGCCACCGTAGCTCTGCGCATCGACCGCCTTGGCGCTGATGAAGATGAAGTTCTTGAAGTGGTGCGGAAACAGCCGCTGCACCCAGAGCACGGTGTGGATGCCGCCGCCGCGGCTCGAGCCGATCATGAATACTGCCGTCGGCGCATCCGGATCGAGCGGAGGAGGGTTCTCCGATTTCGGACAGGACGCGGCGCTGAATATCTCGTCGACTTCCTTCAAGCGCGCCTTGACCCAGTCGTAATGGCGATGGATCGCGAGGCACAGGGCGATCACCAGCGAGGTGATGACCACGGTGACCCACCCGCCTTCGCCGAATTTTTCGATCACGGTGACGCCGAGAATTCCGGAGGTCACTGCCAGGCCCAGCCCCGAAAACGCCAGGCGATGCACCCAGCGCCAGTCCTTGCCTCGAGCTCGCCACCAGTAAATGCACAAGCCGAGCAGTGAGAGGGTGAAGGTAAGAAAAACATTGATCGAATAGAGCACCACCAGCAAGTCGACGCTGCCGCGGCTCCACAGGACGATGACCAGCGCCGCGAGGCCCATGATCACGATCCCGTTCTGGGTGACCAGGCGCGTCGACAGATGCCGGAACTGGTGCGGCAGCCAGGAATCGGCTGCCATGTTCGACAGCACCTGCGGGCCGCCGAGGAAACCGGTATTGGCGGCGACGAACAGCAGCCCCGCCTCGAACACGAGCACCAGCAGGAGCGCGGTATGGCTCAAGCCGCCGGTCATCCCGAAGCTGTCGATGATCTTCCCGAATACGACGGCGTTCAGCGTCTGCCCTTCGACCGGCTGCACCCGCCAGAGCAGGTAGAGAAGGATGATGCCGCCGGCGGTGAACGCCAACGAGGCCGCCATGTAAAACATCGTCAGCTTGCCGGTGCGCACCCGCGGTTCCCGGAGCGTCTGGACGTTGTTCGATACCGCCTCGATCCCGGTGTAAGTACCGCCGCCCAGCGAGTACGCGCGCAGGAACAGCGACAGCGCGGCGACCCAGCCGATGTCCTGCGCGAGCTTGCGCGTATCCTCGATCGCGTCGGGCACGACGCCCGGCAACCCCTCGGTATGGCCGAGGATGCCGTACGCGATCAGGAACGTATGCGTGATGAAAAAACCGAGAAAAATCGGCAGCAGGATCTTGATCGATTCCTTCATGCCGCGCAGATTCATCACCAGCAGCACCGCGACGAGCGACAGCTCGGTACCGAGCTTGAACACGCTGGCTGACGCGGGCAGCATGCTGAACAGCGCATCGACGCCGCTCGCGACCGAAATCGCGATCGTCAGCACGTAATCGACGATCAATGCCGCGCCCGACACGAGCCCTGCGCGCGGGCCGATGAGGCTCGTCGCAACGCGATAGCCGCCGCCGCCGGTCGGAAACAGCTCGATCACCTGGTTGTAGGCGAGCGAGATGATGAACACCGTCGCCGCGGTGGCGATCGCCATGAACAAGCCGAGGTGGGTGTGCGCGCCGAGCGCGCGAAACGCCTCTTCCGGCCCGTACGCGGACGACGACAAGCCGTCGGCGCCCAGGCCTACCCAGGCGAGGAACGCGGCCAGCGCGATGTGCTGGCGGGTCTTCTGGCTTAAGGGGTCGAGCGGCGCACCGATGACCAGGTCGCGCAGCTTTTCGTACCTCGTCATGGCTAAGGTTCCCTGCCGGCTTGCCCGTCGACTCGTGACAACGGAGCGGGAACGACGTTAATTCACCAGGGCTGAGGTGTGCGGCGCGGTGACATTCTAAGGCGCAACGCAAAATAGATGCTGCGCCGCAGCACCGACGACTCTACTCTTGCGAACGTTGCTTGGCAAGGCGGCGCACGAACACCTGCATTTCACGCATCGCCTGTTTGTCGCCCTTGCGCTGCGCGGCGGCGATGCCTTCGTTCCAGGCGACCAGCGCCTCGTCGTCGCGTCGCGCCGCGTTGAGCGCCTTGCCGAGCAGTTTCCACGCCGCGGAGTAACCGGGATCGAGCGCGACCGCGCGCCGGAGATGAGTGACGGCTGCTGCGGTATCACCACATTTGAGAAACTCGTTGCCGAGGCCGAAGCGAAGCAGCGCGCCGTCCTTGCCGGCGGCGAGCATGCGCTCGAAATTGCGCAATGCAGTGCCAGCGGTCGCAGCCGGCGCCGGATCGGCCATGATGGTTAATCGCGCGAGATCGCGCCCGTGACGCAGTCGACGCGGTGCATCGGGTAGGTCACTTCCTTGTCCTTGCCGTCCACCTTGCCCCCGACCTGCGCGAACAAAAGCCCGTGCTCGCTGTAGCGGTAGACAATACGCTGCGGATACTCGTCCTGCGGATTGCTGAAGGTAAAGACCTTGACGCCCTTGTTGTCCTCGACGCCGGCCAGCTTGAATGCAATTTCCTTCTTGCCCGATGGAACGGCGACATAATACAAGCCGTCGGAGCGCGATTCGATGCGCATGTACGTGTAATCCTGCGTCTGCTGACCGACCACGGTCTGGCTGCTGCCGAGCATCATTCCGCCGCGCGCGCTCTGCCATTGCTCGTTGAATTCGTACCGTGCCGCTTTGCCCTCCCAGCAGCCGCGCAGCCACGC
Organism: Betaproteobacteria bacterium; assembly: GCA_005888955.1. GTDB lineage: Bacteria > Pseudomonadota > Gammaproteobacteria > Burkholderiales > Casimicrobiaceae > PALSA-1003. Next base: position 10,220 of record VBCS01000067.1, on the reverse strand, counting down.
CAGCGCCTCGAACGACTGCAGCGGAGCCGACGGGGCTGCTGGGGGCGCAACGCTCTGCGTCGCGGGGGGCGCCGCGGTCCGCGCCCCGGGTTGCGTCGCGGGAGGAGTCGTGGGCTGCGTTGCAGGAGGCGCCGTGGTCTGCCCTTCCGCAGCAAAGTTGGTCAGTGCCGCTGCAACGTACGCCAGAACGATACGCAGTGGCTGCCTCGATCTGTTCATACCAATTCGTTCCTCATTGTGGCCGCGCCAGCGGCAGGTTCAACAGCAGGTTCTGTGGCTTGAGCTTGAGCCGTTTCTCGCGATCCACGGCCATCGCCAGATAGACCGGCCGGCCGGCAAGCGCAGGGCGCATGTCGCCCGCATCGGCGAAGGCGAGCTCGAACAAACACAGCAGGCGTTCCATGCGCTCGTCGCCGACTTCGACGCGATTGTAGAGGTCGTTTAATAGCGCGCTTGCCTCGGCGTCGAGCCCGACGTGCCATACCCAGCGTGCGTCGTCGATTTTCCGTTGCGGGCGGATCGAGACCTCAACCGCGAGAAAATGCGCGATCCAGCGCTCGAGCACGCGACAGAGCGCATCGAGGGCTCGCCCGCCACGATTCAGGCTCACGGCAAAGTCGAAGCGCTCATCCCGGCCCCAGTAGGCAACGGCATTGTCCTCCGACAACACATCGAGGTCGATGGTTCGCGTCGGCGTCCGTTGCTCCGCGAGGAGCTCGCCGAGGCTGCCGAATCCGCCGGTCGTCGCATACACGTCGACGGTTTGGAGATCGGCGGCCATCACCGCCCCATCCGGAAGGACGCTCACGCGCTGCGGCCGGAAGAGCATTTCCGCCACCCGCGCCTCGAACGGGTCGGCGGACTCGCCCAAGATGTGGCGCAACACCACCTGCGTGAGCTGATGCACGAATAGCGGCGGCACGTCGACGCCCTCGCCGTGGAACAGCGCCGCGTACGCCGATTCGAGATCGGGCGCGGCGAGCAGCCGATCGCGGAAGCGCAGCCAGATGCGGTAATTGTCGCGGGCATCGGGATCCGCGATCGCCGCGATCGCCGCTTCGGATACCTCTCGTCGCGGTTCGGCAAGCAGCCGCTCGTGCAATGCGCTTTCTGCTGCGGAGGACTCGGCGAGCGGCGCGAGCTCAGGTCGCAGCAGCGAGTCTCGAAGAAAGCCGTCGGTCACCAGGAGTCTGCCCGCGGGTGTCGCCGCAAGCAGGCGGTAGCCGCAGGATGACCAGAAGTCGGGCATGGGCGCGAGCGAGGAGGCGGTGGCGCAGCCGTTTGGCAAGAGAGGCTCGATAGCGAGAGATCGTAAATAGCGCATTGCGTCCTGCTTTACATCGCCCGCGGGCGGAGGATAACATCGCCGCGGTCACCGGCGCCGTCCTCGCGCGAAGCCTGGTAATGCCCGCCGCGACGGACGCGCCGTCTTCTTTCTCAAGGAACCCGAGCGCCATCCGGTTTTTTTGTGCCTCCACCGCAACGGTTCGTTTGAGGAGCTGCGCCATGGTCGTCCAGGATTACCTGCCCCGCACAATGTACAAGGGCAAAACGGTGTTCATCACCGGCGGCGGCTCCGGCATTAATCTCGGAGTCGCCCGCAACTTCGCCGTACTCGGCGCGCATCTCGCGCTCTGCGGCCGCACGCAGGCGAAGCTCGACGTCGCGGCCGACGAGCTGCGCGCGCTGAGCGCGCATGCGGGAGGGAAGGTATTGCCGGTTGCCGCCGACGTGCGCGATTACGCCGTCCTCGAGGCCGCCTTTGTCCGCACGCAAGCCGAGATCGGTCCGATCGACGTGCTCGTCGCCGGTGCCGCCGGGAATTTCCTCTGTCCCGCCGAAGAGCTCTCCGCGAACGGTTTCAAGACCGTCGTCGACATCGACCTCCTCGGCGCCTTCAATGCCGCGCGCGGCGCCTTTGCACAGCTCAACGCGACGCGCGGGTGCATCATCTTCATCTCCGCCGGTCAGGCCTTTGTGCCGCAGGCGTATCAGGTGCACGTCGGCGCAGCCAAGGCCGGTATCGACAACCTAATGAGGAATCTGGCGGTCGAATGGGGCAAGCACGGCATCCGCGCCAACAGTATCGTCCCCGGACCGATTGAGGGTACCGAGGGCATGCGCCGTCTTTCGACGCCGGAAAACGACCGGAGGAACAAGGAGGTCATCCCTCTGCGCCGCTACGGGCAGACCGACGATATCGGGCAGGCGGCGGTATTTCTCGCCTCGCCGCTGGCCGCATACGTCACCGGGACGGTATTTGCAGTCGACGGCGGCTCGAACCTCGTCGGATCAGCGCTGTGGAATCAATTCGTCGAAGCGATGGACGTGCGTCGCAAATAGAACAAAGCGAGCTAGCTCGCCGGCCAGCCATGGGAACGACCGACCGCGACGCGTTCGCCGGCACGATGCCCGTGTCGGAGAGGAATCGCTTCGACCTGGTCAGACTGGAGGCGTATCTCCGCCAGCACATCGATGGCTTCGACGGTCCGCTGGAGGTCGAGCAGTTCAAAGGCGGGCAGTCCAATCCGACGTTTCGCCTGAGCGCCGGCGGCAAGCGTTACGTGCTGCGGCGCAAACCTCCGGGGAAGCTGCTTCCTTCCGCGCATGCCGTCGACCGCGAGTATCGGGTGATGACGGCGTTGCGCGACAGCGACGTGCCGGTGCCGAGGACCCGGTGCCTGTGCGCCGACGAGAGCGTCATCGGCACCGCGTTTTTCGTCATGGATTGCGTCGACGGGCGCATCTTCTGGGATCCCTCGTTGCCGGACAGGAACCGGAACGGGCGCGCGGCGATCTTCGCCGAAATGAATCGCGTCATCGCCGCCTTGCACAAGGTCGATTATCGGGCGCTCGGCCTCGTCGACTACGGCAAGACGGGCAATTACTTCGCGCGGCAGATCGCGCGCTGGACGAAGCAATACCGCGCGTCAGAGACCGAGAAAATCGAAGCGATGGATCGGCTGATCGAATGGCTTCCGGAGAACATTCCGACGGACGACGAGACCACCATCGTTCATGGCGACTATCGCCTCGACAATCTCATCTTTCATCCGACCGAAGCCCGCATCGTCGCCGTGCTGGATTGGGAGCTCTCGACGTTGGGACACCCGCTCGCCGATTTCGCCTATCACTGCATGAGTTGGCACGTTCCCGGCGGTGGCCCATTCGGCGGCATGAGGGGGCTCGATCTCGGGGCGCTCGGCATCCCTTTCGAGGCGGAATACATCGCCGCGTATTGCCGCCGCGTCGGCCGCGGGCCGATCGTTCCCGATCATTGGGACTTCTATATCGCGTACAACATGTTCCGCGCCGCGGGCATCGCGCAGGGCATCATGGGCCGCGTCGTCGATGGTACGGCGGCAAGCGAGCACGCGCCGGAAGTCGGACGCTGGGCACGCCGGATGGCCGAGCTTGGCTGGCAGCGGGTGCAAAAGATTCTCGCGCGGCGCTGACCGCGACGCGGGGCTGCTTTTTCCCTTTGACGCATGCGCGCAGGAGTTCGCCATGGACTTCGAATACTCGACGAAAACCAAGGAGCTGGCGTCTCGGCTCGCCGCCTTCATGGACGAGCACATCTATCCGAACGAGGGACGCTATGCCGGTGAAGTCGCCGAGGGCGACCGCTGGCAACCGGTCCCGCTCATCGAAGAGCTCAAGGGGAAGGCCAGGGCGCAGGAATTGTGGAATCTGTTCCTGCCCAAGTCCAAGTCAGGCGCCGGCCTGACCAACCTGGAATACGCGCCGCTGTGCGAGATCATGGGACGCGTACCGTGGTCGCCCGAGGTCTTCAATTGCTCGGCGCCGGATACCGGCAACATGGAAACGCTCGAGCGCTACGGCACGCCGGAGCAGAAGAAGCAATGGCTGAAGCCGCTTCTGGAGGGCAGGATCCGCTCCTGTTTCGCGATGACCGAGCCCGCGGTAGCCTCGAGCGACGCGACCAACATCCAGAGCTCGATCGACCGCGACGGCGGCGACTACGTCATCAACGGCCGCAAGTGGTGGCTGTCGGGAGCCTGCGATCCGCGGTGCAAGGTTTTCATCTTCATGGGCAAGACCGATCCGGATCATCCTGATCGCCATAAGCGACAGTCGATGATCATTGTCCCGCGCGATGCTCCCGGTGTGAACGTGCTGCGTCACCTCCCGGTATTCGGCTACGACGACGCGCCGCATGGTCACGCCGAGGTGCTGTTCGAAAACGTACGCGTGCCGGCGTCCAACATGCTGTTGGGCGAGGGTCGCGGCTTTGAGATCGCGCAGGGCCGGCTCGGGCCCGGGCGCATTCACCACTGCATGCGGGCGATAGGCCTTGCCGAGCGGGCGCTCGAAGACACGTGTCGGCGGGCGCTGTCGCGCGTCGCCTTCGGCAAGCCGATCGCCGAGCAGACTGTGACGCTGGAGCGCATCGCCGAGTCGCGCATCCTTATCGACCAGGCGCGCTTTCTCGTGCTCAACGCCGCCTACATGATGGATACCTTGGGCAACAAGGCGGCGGCGCGAGAGATCGCCATGATCAAGGTCGCGGCGCCGGCCATGGCGTGCAAAGTCATCGATTGGGCGATCCAGGCGCACGGCGGCGGCGGCCTCTCCGACGATTTCACGCTGGCCTACGGATATGCGCATGCGCGCACGCTGCGTTTCGTGGACGGTCCCGATGAAGTGCACCGGAACCAGATCGCGAAAATGGAGCTCGCGCGATATCGCTGAGAGCCGGGGGGCTCGGGGATGGTGACGCTAGCCGCCGAGCAGCGCCTTCTTCAGATCCGTCTGTACGGGCTTGTCGCCGATCCAGATCCTGCTGAGGGCGCGGTTGAACGGCTCGCCGGCGATCGCGCCTTTGTTCTCTCCATTCCAGCCTACCTTCGTCGCGCCGTCGACGAAGTCGAGGGTGATGACGTCCTTTTCCTTGACTTCCTTGAACGCCTTCATGATGCCAAGGAGCTGATCCGCCTGCGGCTTGACCGCGGCCAGCTCGGCGGGGGAATTGGCCTCGGCGAGACCGTCGTTCAGTGCATCGGCCAGTTGGTCGGCAGAGAGCGTGCGCAACAGGTTCAGCTGAATCCGGCGCGGGCCCTTCGCGAGCACGCCCGCGGGGTCCGCGGTTTTTTGCGGCACATACAGGCTTGCCACATAGACTTTGAAAATAGCGCGGGTGCGGATGCCGGCACCGTTGAGTACCAGCTCCTGCCCGCCAAGCGAAATCTTGTCATCGAGCTTGACGCCACCGACTTCGGCGGCACCGAGGACGGAAGAGAGTGTCAGCGCAATGATCGCGACCGCGAATTTGTAGATCATTTGTCTGCCTCGATGCCACAGCGGAAAGCGAGCAGATCGGTGCCAGCCGAGGCGCCCGTCCTCCTTACCGCCGCAGCGTTGGGCCACGGGCCCGCGTCGGCCGGTAGCGTCGACTCGCCTCGTCGCATCCCCGCTTCGCGGGGCCCCTGCTCCCGGGCTCGCGCCGCAACAGCTCGCGACCGGAATGTACACGATAGTACATGAGGATCGCGAGCGAGGAGTAACGAAGGCTGGCGCTGATCTGCGACGCTTATACGGCTTCGAAAATACCCGCGGCGCCCATGCCGGTGCCTACACACATGGTAACCATACCGTACTTCTGCTTGCGCCGGCGCAGGCCGTGCACGATCGTTGCGGTCCGCACCGCGCCGGTCGCGCCCAAGGGATGACCGAGCGCAATTGCCCCGCCCAGCGGGTTGACCTTGGCCGGGTCGAGCCCGAGCTCCTTGATGACGGCGAGGCTCTGTGCGGCGAACGCCTCGTTCAATTCGATCCAGCCGATCTCATCCTGCTTGACGCCGGTGCGCTTGAGCACCTTCGGAATCGCAGCGATCGGGCCGACCCCCATCACTTCGGGCGCGACACCGCCGACCGCGAATCCGACCCAGCGCGCGAGAGGCGTCAGCCCCAGTTCCCTCAGCACTCCCTCGCTGACTACGACCGACGCCCCGGCGCCATCCGACATCTGCGAACTGTTGCCCGCAGTCACCGACCCCCTGGCCGCGAACACGGGTTTTAGCTTGGCAAGCCCGTCGGCGCTGGTGTCGGCGCGCGGCCCCTCGTCGCGATCGATACGGCGCTCGCGGGTGACGATCTTGCCCGACGCGAGATCGGGCACGTTTTCCCGGATGGGATACGGCGATATCTCCGCGCTGAATTCACCGTTCGCCTGCGCGGCGAGCGCCTTTTGATGACTGGCGAGCGCAAACGCATCCTGCTCCTCGCGCGATACCTTCCAGCCGGCGGCGACCTTCTCGGCAGTCAGTCCCATGCCATAGGCGATGCCGAGGTTCTCGTCTTTCGCGAAGACTTCGGCGTTGAGCGCCAGCCTTCCCAGCATCGGAATCATGCTCATGCTCTCCGTGCCGGCGGCGATCACGATGTCGGCTTCGCCGGTACGAATGCGATCGGCGGCGATCGACACCGCGTTGAGGCCCGACGAGCAGAAGCGATTGATCGTCACTCCCGCGACGGTGTTAGGCAGTCCGGCGAGCAGCAGGCCGATCCGCGCAACGTTCATGCCCTGTTCGTATTCGGGCATCGCGCAGCCGACGATCACGTCTTCGATCCGCTCGGGCTCGATCTCTCGCACCTGTGCGAGGACGCTCTTCAGGACGTGCGAGAGCAGCGAATCCGGGCGGGTGTGCTTGAACGCGCCGCGCGGCGCCTTGCCGACCGGTGTACGCGTTGCCGCAACGATATACACGTCCTGCATTTGCCTGGGCATGTGATCCTCCTGTCAATTTCGCAGTGGCTTGCCAGTCTTGTGGGTGTGGGCGATGCGCTCCTGCGTCCTGGGATTCTTGAGCAGCGCCATGAACTCGCGGCGCTCGAGATCGAGGAGCCACTTCTCGTCCACGAGGCTCCCCGACTCGACCTCGCCGCCGCACAGCACGCGTGCGATGCGTAGTCCTACCTCGAAGTCATGCGCGGAGATGAATCCGCCGTCGCGCATGTTGACCAGCATCATTTCGAGCGTGGCGATACCGGTCTTGCCCGCGACGGCGATCCCGGAGAGCGGTAGCGGCGGTCGATAGGCGGCCTCCGACAGCGCCCGCACCTGCGCCTTGGCGACCCACAGGAGCTCATAGGAGTTGAATATAACGATGTCGGCAGGCCTGAGATAACCCAGGTTCCTGGCGTCCAGTCCGCTTTTGGCGACCGTCGCCAGGGCGACTTGCTGAAAGGAAGTGCGCAGGAAGGGGAAGAGATCGAGCTGGCCGCCGACGGAGCCGCGAGCGGCTTCCTGCGCGCCCCGCAGAGCGAGCTCCTTGCATCCGGCTCCGGCCGGCAGCAGGCCGACGCCCGCTTCGACGAGGCCGATATAAGACTCCAGCGCGGCGACTGCGCGATCGCAGTGCATGATAAATTCGCAGGCCCCGCCGAGCGCCATGCCGCGCACGGCGGCGACGGTCGGAATTAGGCTGTAGCGAAGCCGCTGCGATGTTTGCTGGAACTTGGCGACGACTGCCTCGAGCGTGTCCCATTCTCCCGCCTGCACCGCCTCGGCTTCGGCGATCGCCGCGAGCAGTCCGTCGAGCACGTCGGAGCGAATGGTGTGCTGCTTGGTCTTGAACGAGACGATGGCGATGTCGTCGCCGGTATGCCACATCCGCACCGCGTCGGTTTCCAGGATCGTCGTGCCCACCTGCGGTTTCTCGCCGAGGACCGGATCGGGAAAGTATTGCCGCGCGTAAACGGGCAACTTCGAGCGCGGATGGAAAGTGTTGGTCGCCGGCGAGTACGCGCCCGCCGGCGTGTGCACGCCTGCCGCAGCCGGGCCGGCCGTCACCCACTCGGGCAGCGCCACCGCAGCAAGCGCCTTGCCGGCGGCAACGTCCTCGGCAATCCACTCCGCGACCAGCCGCCAGCCGGCGGCCTGCCAGGTCTCGAACGGGCCCATCTTCCAGCCGAAGCCCCAGCGAATCGCGAGGTCGACGTCGCGCGCGTTGTCCGCGATTGTGGCGAGATGAAAGGCGCAGTAATGAAAAAGATCGCGGAAGATCGCCCATAGAAATTGCGCCTGGGGATGCGCATGCGCGCGTAGTCGCGCGAACTGCTCCGCCGGCGCCGGCAAGGCCAGGATCGCCGCGATCTCCGGATCGATCGCGCCCGCGGAAGCCCGGTAAGTCTGCGTGGCGCGATCGAGGACCTCGATTTCCTTGCCGACTTTCCGGAAGAAGCCGGCTTTCGTTTTCTGGCCGAGTGCTCCCTTGTCGATGAGCGCCTTGAGCCAAACCGGAGCCTGGTAATACTTGTGCCACGGGTCGTCGGGCAGCGCCTCGTCCATTGTCCGGATCACGTGCGCCATGGTGTCGAGGCCCACCACGTCGCTGGTGCGATACGTCGCGCTCCTGGCGCGGCCGATCGCGGGCCCGGTCAGCGCGTCGACGACGTCGAAACCGAGCCCGAACCTTTCGGTGTGCGCCATTGTTGCCAGCATCGAGAAAACGCCGACGCGGTTGGCGACGAAGTTTGGCGTGTCCTTGGCGCGGACGACGCCCTTGCCCAGCGCCGTCGTCAGGAAGGTCTCGAGCTGATCGAGGAGCAGCGGCTCGGCGGCGTGTTGCGCGATCAGCTCGACCAGATGCATGTAGCGCGGGGGATTGAAAAAATGGACACCGCAGAACCGCGGCCGCAGGTGAGCCGGGCAGGCTTGCGCCAGCGCGTTGATCGACAGGCCGGAGGTGTTGCTCGCGAAGATCGCTTGCGCGCCGATGTGCGGCGCGACCTTCTCGTAAAGCGCCTGTTTCCAATCCATGCGCTCGGATATCGCCTCGATCACGAGGTCGCATCCGGCAAGCAGCGCGAGATGCTGGTCGTAGTTTGCCGGCGTGATGCCGGCGGCGCGGTCCTTTGCCGCCAGCGGCGAGGGCTCGAGCTTCTTCAGGTTCTCGATCGCTTTTTGCGCGATGCCGTTCGGATCGCCCTCCTTGGCCGGAAGATCGAACAGCAGCGCCGGAACGCCGGCGTTGGCGAGGTGCGCGGCGATCTGCGCGCCCATGACGCCCGCACCGAGGACGGCGGCCTTGCGAATGAGGATGCGCGACTCCGGCATGTTCAGGGGCTTCATTCAACGTCGTCAAAAAGCGCCGCGCCGCAGGGTGCGACTCTGCGGCGCGGACACCAACTCTGGACGTGTTACCGCGATTACTTGGCCGTGTAGGTCAGCTGGAGGCCGACGATGTTGACGTTGCTCCGGTACGACCCGCTGATCAAACCGTTGGTGGCGGTGCTTCCGTCGTTCTGATTCATGCTCGGATCGCGCACGAAGATGTACGCCCAGGCGAAATCGACCGCAATGCTGGGCGAGTACTTGTATTGCACGCCGAGCGCGATCCAGGTCCGATCGTTGTCGGGTAGCCGCGGCGTGCGCTGCGCGTCGCGCACGGGCGATTGATCGTAGGCGAGACCCCCGCGGAATATCCATTGGTCGCTGTAGCGATAATTGGCGCCTACCGAGGCACGCCAGGTGTCGCGGAAGTTCTCCGGCGTCACCGACAACACTGCACCGGTGCTGCGCACGATCCTCAGTTCCTGAATCGTGCTCCAGCCGGTGTACTGGAGGTCCGCCATCAGATCCCACTTGTTGTTGAACTGATGGAAAACCGACACGTTGGCCGTATCGGGCATCTCGATCGCGATCGCGACGTCGCCGTTTGCCAGCGCTGAAGGGGCCCGAGCGAGGAAGCCGTCGGGTTGCTGAAGTTCACCGAGCCGGTGACGGTGTACTTGATCTTGGAACGGTAGGCGACGCCGAACCGGGTTTGTTCATTGGCCTGCCACAGCGCTCCCACGTTCCAGCCCCAGCCGCTGTCGTTGCCGGACACATGGGCATCGGACTCCAATCCGAAGGCCGAGCCGATGAGGACGGGCGCGGCCGCAGCGGGAAGCTGCCCGGCGGCGACGAGGCCACCGACACCCGTCGCGAAGGCGCCCGCGTAATTCACATGCTTGGTAAGGGTGGCCTTCAACCGCTGCCAGTTGACGCCGGCGCCCACGGTCAAATTCTTGGTTGGCTCCCACGACAGCGCCGGGTTGACGTTGATCGTTTCGATCTTCGAGTCGACCGCCTGAAAGCGGCCGAGCCAGTCGGAGTCGTATTCAGTCTTCAATCCGAACGGTACATTGACCCCGAGCCCGAACGACCATTTGTCGGTAAAGGGGATGCCGACGTAAATGTTCGGCACCAACGCGCA
>VBCS01000413.1 GCA_005888955.1 Betaproteobacteria bacterium | reverse complement strand
TGCTCGACGCCGAGGCCACGCCGCCGTTCGCCGCCAACGCTACGTTGACGCTGCCACCGCTGCTGTTGACCACCTGCGACAGCGCGCTGCTGGCCGAGGCGGTGTTGCTCGCATCGCCGCTGTAGTTGGCGACGATCGAATGCGTACCCACGCTCAGACTGCTGACGTGACATACCGCCGTCGGCGTGTTGCCGCCGCCGCTCAGCGCGACGGCGCTGCAGCCGGCGATCGATGATGCGCCGTCCTGGAAATTCACCGTGCCGGTCGGCGCCGCGCCCGAGACGGTCGCGGTGAGGTCGACGTTCGCACCGAATGTCGAAGGGTTCAACGAGCTGCCGAGCGTGGTTGTCGTCGGCGTCAATCCCGCACATGAGGGAAACTTGAACGATCCGATGCGGGTCTGCCAGTTGCCGGCGCTGCCGTTGCTCTGGCTGCTGTAATACTCGTTGACATACCAGAACGTACAATCGTCGACGGGGTCGACGCTCATCGCGCTGTAATCGCCCCAGCGGTCGCAAGGTCCGCCGCCGCACGTGTTGGTTTGCGATCCGGCGCCGCCGATCAATTGCACTTCGGTCTGCGGCAGCGTGTTCAGCGGATCGGTCTCGAGCCGGCCGGAATAGGCGATGCTCGGAAAATTCGGAAGCGATCCATTCGACGTCGTATAGCCCAGCGCCATGTTGCCCTGACCGTCGACGGCAAGGCTACCCATGAACCGATACAAGGTCGCGTCGGGCGCATAGATCTGCTGCTGCACTGGCGTGGTGACGATCGTGCCGCCGGTGACATTGATCTGCGCCCACTGCATTGCAGTCGTTCCCGAAACGGAACCCACCGGATGAGTCACCCATAGCGATTCGCCGCCCCCGATCTTGCGATACTGGACCTTCTGCATAATCCGGTCGTCGATCATGTCGAGCTTCTTCGCGGTGTTCGGCTGCGGCACGATCGCGCCTTGCTCAAAGGTGTAGGTCGTCTGACTTACATTCGTCGCGGCGCTGAGCGTGCCGCCGGCCCCGCAGTTCGTGCCAGCCGTGAACTTCCGGACTTCGAACGCATATGCCGTACTGGATTCGGAGACGAAATAGTTTGGCGTGCCGGGCTGTGCCGCGTTCGTGCCGCTGCCCTGGTTGTTGCTCGGGACAAGCGTGAACGCGTTACTGGCTGGAGAGAGGTAGCCCAGCGAGTAGGTGAGTGGCGCACCGCTGTACAGGTCGGCGCGGCTAAACGAGGCAAAGGCGATTCCATTGTACGCGCCGGCAGGCGTGAACTCGTTTGCAGCCATGTACAGGCAGTCGTGCCAAAGACCGAACTTGCCGTAGTCGTTGATGTCACCGACTGGAGGCGATCCCGGGGTGCCCGGATCCATGTGGACCGCGTACAGCCACCATCCGCCGGAGACCGGGTCGCTGCTCTTGGCCGCGGCGATGCACTGATAAAACGGCCCGCTGCCTGAGGCAAACGCGAACCAGGTCAGGACAAACCGGTCCGACAGCCAGTCGTAGATGACGATGGGATCGCCCTGCGAGTTGCCGTTGCAGGGCGTCGTTCCGACCCCACTCCACAATTGATTCTCCTCGAACGACGTGAGCAACGTGCCGGTCTTGTTGTAGATCGCGACCGCGGTGTTAACCGCTTCAATGTAATGGTTGGGTCCGACATCGCCATTGGGATCTGGCGGCCAGCCGCCGCCGCACTGTATGCCGCCGCAAGTATCGTTGAAGCTGAGACCAGCAAAGTTCCGAATAGGACTCGGCATCGGCGCGCTTGGCCCAGCGATGGCCTGTGGCGCGGATGGGGCTGCCAGCGGCGACTGGAACTTCGTTGGCGGCGGTCCGGGCAGCCGTGGCCGGTGCGTCTTCGGGTTGCCGAGAGTCGTCGGTGCTAACGGCAACAGGCTCAAGTCGCCGTTGAACTCGCCGGGAATAACCTTGGCTTGGCCATAGGTCACGCCTACGCTCTCGAAGGGTTGTCCTGCGCGCCCTTGCGATGTTGCACCGAGGAATCCTCCAAACAGCGCTATGGTCAGCGCGACGCGGACGACCGCGAAGAGCGCATCGGGAGCCGGGCACGTTCGGTTCGGCCCGGGCGCGTCCGTGGCCGCTTTGAGTGGTATCACTTTCTGTCGAATTCCGGCCGGCGAGAACAGCGTGGTGCGCTTGAGGTAGCGACGGTGAAACGATCTTATGATGTTAGCATAGCCAGCGTTCGCATCGCGACCTTGGATGCGGCCGGTTGCGCCGTCCATCGCCAGGCGCGTGCGCGATCAGCGCTTCGCATCCGGCTGCCCATACGTGCGGAACTTCTCAAGGACGGTCTCCATTTCGGCGTCGGAGAGGAGGTTGGGCGGACCGATCTGCAATGCGCGCCAGTATTGCTCGGCGAGCGCCTCGACCTCAACTGCGAGCGCGAGCGCTGCGGTCAGCGATGCGCCGACCGCGATCATCCCGTGATTGGCGAGCAGGCAAGCCTTGCGGCTCTCGAGCGCGCATAGCGCGTGATCGGAGAGCTGCTGCGTTCCGAATGTCGCGTATGCGGCGCAGCGGATGTCCTTGCCGCCGGCGACGGCGATCATGTAATGGAACGGCGGAATGTCGCGGCCGAGGCAGGCGATGCTGGTCGCGAACGGGGAGTGCGCGTGCACGATCGCGCCGACCTCGCGCCGAGCCGCGTAGATGTCGCGGTGGAAACGCCACTCCGACGACGGCAGCCGGGGACCGAGCGCGGTGCCGTCCTGAGTCATCGCGACGATGTCCACCGGTTGCGTCGATTCGTACGCCATTCCGGTCGGGGTGACCAGGAAACCAGCGTCGAATCGCGCGCTGATGTTGCCGGACTTGCCGCGATTCAAGCCTCGCGCATTCATCTGGAGCGCCACGGCGATGATTTGCTTGCGCAACGCGAGCTCATTCATGGACATGCTCCGGAAACAGCCCGGACAATCCGGCTTTCGACGCCGCGCAGACGCCACGCTCCGTGATCAGGCCCGTAAAAAGGCGGCCCGGCGTCACGTCGAACGCCGGATTGGCGACGACGGTGCCGGCGGGCGCGATCGGCTCGCCGCCGGGATTGAGCACCTCGGCCGCGTCGCGCTCCTCGATCGGAACGTCGTCGCCGGAGGCGAGCGTCCAATCGATCGTCGTCGACGGCACGGCCGCGTACATCGGCACGTCGTTGTCGCGCGCCGCCAGCGCTTTCTCGTACGTTCCGATCTTGTTGCATACGTCGCCGTTGCGAGTCACGCGGTCGGCGCCGACGAGCACGAGATCGACGCGGCGCTGCCGCATCAGCGCGGCGCCGGCCGCATCGATGACGAGCGTGTGCGGCACACCATGGGCACGCAGCTCCCATGCAGTCAACCTCGCACCCTGCAGCCGCGGCCGCGTCTCGCTGACCCAGACGTGCAGCGAGACGCCCGCGGCGTGCGCCAGATAGATCGGGGCGGTCGCCGTGCCCCAACCGAGCGTCGCCAGCGCGCCGGCGTTGCAATGCGTGAGTATCTGTACCGGCGACCGACGTGCGCCGGCGAGCGCCTCGATGATCTGCACGCCGTGCCCGCCGAGAGCGCGATTGGTCGCGATGTCCTCGGCGGCGATCGCGCTCGCCTCGTCCCACGCGGCGGCGGCGCGCGCCGCGGGAGCGAGCGGCGTCACCCTGGCGCGGACGCGATCGAGCGCCCAACGCAGATTGACCGCGGTCGGACGCGTGGCAATAAGCAGTGCGTATCCTGCAGCGAGACCGGCGTCGGACGGATCGGCGCGCAACGCGAGTGCGAGCCCGTAAGCGGCGGTCGCACCGATCAACGGCGCGCCGCGCACCTGCATCGAGCGAATCGCGTGCGCCGCGTCGGAGCCGCTGGCAAGAGATACGGTCACGCGGGCGTGCGGCAAGCGGGTCTGGTCGACGATTTCCACCCGATCGCCTGCGGATGAAGCGCACAGTGTTTGCAGTTCGGGAATCTCCACGCGGCCTTCGAGCTGCTTTGGACAATGGTGACCGATTGTAGCCCGGGTCGGCCGTGAATCCCCGGTCGAGCGGGTGGCCGGCTTCGATCCGGTCGAGGCTTCGCGGATCCGAACGGCAGGTGGTCAGAAAAGAACCTAATCGTCGCGCTTCAACACTTGCACGATGTTGTTGAAATCGTCCGTCCAGAGACGCAAGCCTGCGCGCGGCTCGATCGCTTCCTCTGCCTCTTCGATCGGCTCTGCT
>VBCS01000412.1 GCA_005888955.1 Betaproteobacteria bacterium | reverse complement strand
GTCAACGGCCGTTTCCTGACGATGGACGCGCAAGACAGCGTGGTGTCCTCGGTGGCGATCCGCGACGGGCGCATCGTGGCGCTCGGCCACGCGGGAGGTCTGGGCCCGTGCGCGCGCACCATCAACCTGAAGGGCGCAGCGGTCATCCCTGGGCTGATCGATACGCACATCCATTTCCTGCGCTGCGGGCAGAACCCCGGCCACGAGGCGCGCATCATCGAGACCGCATCCTCGATCGCCGAGCTGAAGCAGATGATCGCCGCGCGCATCCGCCAGCTTGCGGTGCCCGCCGGCGAGTTCATCACTTGCATCGGCGGCTGGAACATCAACGGCCTTGCCGAGAAGCGCCTGCCGACCGCGGCCGAGCTCGACGCGGCGGCGCCGAACCATGCCGTGTATCTCTCCACCACTGGCGCGGGCGGCGCGGTCACCAATACGCTCGGCAGGCAGTTCTTCGTCTCGCGCGGCGTGACGGTCACCGACAGCAACGGCACCTTCACGTTGTCGGCCGGGCAGGGTCTCGCGGCGCTGCAGGCGGCGCAGAGCGAAGACGACAGGCAGCGCGGCACGGCGGAGGTGGCGGACTTCGCGGCCAGCCTCGGGCTCACCATGGTGACCGACATGGGGCTGCAGGGCGCGGCGGTCGACTTCGTCGACGGCTACCGCTATGTCCTCAACCTGTGGCGCGAAGACGACCTGAACGTGCGCCTGCGCTCCTTCCTCAACAGCTCGTTCGATACGGGCTTCGGTGTGGCGCAGGCGGTGGTCGCGAACAGCTTCAAGCGCGCCGGCGACGACGTGTTCCGCTCGAACGGCGTGGGCGAGCGGGTCAACAACAGCACCACCAATCCGGGCTATGTCGACCTGTGCAAGTTCGCGGCGTCGAAAGGCTGGATGGTCACGCAGCATTCGCTCACCGCGGCCGAGATCTCGTTCCATATCTCCGCCTACCAGGCGGCGAAGGACGTCGCGCCGATCGACAAGCTGCGCTGGACGCTCGACCACGTCAATCCGATCAGCGACGCGCAGATCGACGCGGTGAAGGCCCTGGGGATCGGCCTGCGCCTGCAGGGCTGGAACTACACCTCTGCCAATCCCGCCGGGCCGCCGTGGCGCAAGCTCGTCGCTGCCGGCATCCCGCTCAGCGCGGGCACCGACTCGACCAACGTCGGCGCGATGAACCCGTGGCTGATGATCTACTACATGACCACGATGAAGAACAACGCCGGCGTCGCCGCAACCCCGGCTGACCAGCAGATCACGCGGCTGCAGGCGCTGCGCATGTACACGATCGGCGGCGCATTCCACTCGTTCGACGACGACAAGCTCGGCTCGATCGAGGAAGGCAAGCTCGCCGACCTCGCGGTGCTGAGCGACGATCCGCTTACCACATCGGACGAAAAACTGAAGCGCATCCGTTCCGTCCTGACGCTGCAGGCCGGGAAGATCGTTCACGAAGCGTAGGCATCACGCAAACAAGAGGAGAACAGCATGGCTGGAAATGACAGGGGCGGCCGCTTGACGCGCCGGCAATTCATCCAGGGGGCGGCCGCGGCCGCGGCAAGCAGCGCCGTTGGCACGCGCGCGGCGAATGCGGCAAGGCCCACCGAGCTGCCGCCGGGGCACAGCGATGCCGACATCAACTTCGTCAACGGCAAGATCCACACGATGGATGCGCAGAACAGCATCGTGTCCTCGCTCTCGATCAAGGACGGCCGCTTCCTGTCGGTCGGCGACACGCATCCGGGGCCGCGCACGCAGGTGATCGACCTGCGCGGCCGCACGGTGGTGCCCGGCATCATCGACAACCACAACCACATCGTGCTGATGGGCAACCGCCCCGGCTACCACACACCGCTCGAGAACGCCTACTCGATCGACGATGTGAAGGCGATCTACGCCGCGCGCGCCGCTGGTATTCCGCGCGATGCGTGGATCACGACCATCGGCGGCTTTCATTCGAACCACATCTACGCCAACCCGGCGGATCCGCTGAGCGGCCGCCTGCCGACGCGCCAGGAGCTCGATGCCGCCGTGCCGAATAACCCGGTGTTCATCGAAATCGGCTTCACCGGGCCGGCGACGACCAACAGCGCCGGCAAATCGATCTTCGAAGGCCAGGGCATCACCGTCGCCGAGAACGGATCGATGACGGGGAATAACCCTTCCAGAGCGCTTCTCTACCTGCGGCAGACGCTGCTTAATCCGGAGTCGCGCAGGCGCAGCGTCATCGACGCCATGAAATATGCCGCGACGGTCGGCGTCACGACGCACCTCGACCAGGGCGCCTTCCAGGCGACCAACACGATCGCCGACGGCGCGGCGCACGAGGACAACTTCACGATGCACATCCCGTTCCTGCAGGTCTATGCGCAGGACAAGGCGATCATCCGGCTTCGCATCAATTTCCTGCACATGGA
>VBCS01000411.1 GCA_005888955.1 Betaproteobacteria bacterium | reverse complement strand
CCACGTGAATGTGCCGCGGGTCCATCCATTCGGTCAGCTTGTTGGCCGTTTCTCCGCGACCCCCGCCCTCGACCCCGGAGATGACCAGGAGCAGCGGACCGCGGCCGGATTGCGACAGATCGAACTGGGCGTTGAGCAGCAGCTCGCGGAGCTTTGGCTCCTCGCGCGCATAAACCCGCTTGGGAACCTTGTGGCCGATTTCGGCGGATTCGAGCATGCCGAGTCCTTCAGGCGCTCCAGAAAGGTTCGCATTTGGCAAGCGCGCGCGATGCCTTGCGCAGCCGCTTGAGCTCGGGCGCAACGCTGGCGGCAAGCCAGCCGCGCACAATGCCGATCGCGTGCGCGACGCCGGGCGCACCATCGTCGGCAGGCGCGATCTCGTCGAGCAGCTTGCCCGCGATTTCGAAGTCGTTGAGACGACCGAGCACGGATTGCAGCTTGGACAGTGCGGCGATGTACGCTTCGGCGCGCTTGGCGGAAAATAGCGGCGCAAAGAATTCCGCCGCATAGCGCAGCCTTTTCGCGGCGACGCGTGCGCGATGCCGGTCCGCGGCGCCGACGCGGTGGATACGCCGTGCACGCCTGGAGAGCTTGTCATGGCGTTGCTGCAGCACGGGTCCAATCCAATCGCGCGCGAGCGTGGGGGCCGGCGCAGAGCCGGGCGCGCGGGCAAGCGTCGCGAAAAACGCACCCAGCGCGAGCAGCAACTGCTGGAAGCGCGGCGTCGCGACAGCCTTGCGCGCGATGCCGGAAAGTTGTCGCCGGCGCCGCGTCATACGCGCCCGCAAGCGCGCGATCTCGCGCCGGCCGCGAAACTCCGCGGCGACCTTCGGCAGCGTTTCCAGTCCGAACACGTCGTAGTCGCGCGCCGGGCCGAGAACCGAGCCGAGCCAGCGGAGCTCCTCCTCAAGCGGCGCGAGGGATTCAACCGGAGCGAACGGCGCGGCTAGCTTGAGGAGCGAGCGCAGGCGGCGCCAGCCGACGCGCAGCTGATGCAGGTACTCGGGATTGTCGTGCGCGAGCATCGCCTCGGCGTTGGCCTCGATCTGGGCGATGCACTCGGTGGCGATCGCCGCAAGCGCCGCCTCCCGCGTTGCCTCCGCCGGCAACTCGACCGGGCGCGCTTTGCGCGGGCTGCGCGCCGCGCCGCGCGCGAGCGCGTAGCCGCGCTCGGCCTTGCTGCTGTGGGTGACACGGACGGGCAGGTCGGCGGCCAGCGCCGAAGCGAGCTCGAACAAACGCGAAGGATCGCCGTGCTCCAGCTCGACTTCGATTTCGGTCAGCGGGGCGCGACGGCGGCCGGCGCGGATCTCGCCGATGTCCAGACAAAGGGTCGCCCGCGTGCCGTCGGCGAACGCGAGCGGCAGCTCGCTCCTGCGCACGGCAGTGGCGAACACGGGCCGGTAGCGGCCGTTGGTGCTCGCGAAGAGCTTTCGCCACGGTGTCCGGATAAGCTTGGTGGTGTCGAGCTTCGGCGCTGAAAGACGCCACTCGAACTCGGTGCGACGATGTACTCCCGCGGCGGCGGCGCCTTCGCCTTTGACGGTCTGCAGCCAGCGCGCTCCTGCGCGGCGCAACCTCAGTGCGACGCCGGCGGCGGCGAGATCTCGCCCGGGCGTGTCGTAATAGGTGCTGACGAGCTGTCTCGTGCGCACGCGGCCGCGGGCGGCAGCCGCGACTGCGGGGTGCGACCGAACAGCGGCCAGCGCCTCCGCGGGTGCGATCAGCTTGAGCTCGATCTCTTCGGCCACCGGTCGGTCCTTTGTTCGCGGCGGCGCGGGACGCGCCGCTTTAGGACGCGTCGGTCAAGAGTACGCGGCGCCGGCGCACGGCGTCGGCAAGCTCGCGCAGCACGCTGACGCTCGCGTCCCAGCCGATGCACGCATCGGTGATGCTGACGCCGTACTCCAGGGACTGGCCGGGAAACAGGTCCTGCCGCCCGGGATTGATGTGGCTCTCGAACATCACGCCGATGATGCGATCGTCGCCGCGCGCGATCTGGCCGGCCACATCGCGCGCGACCTCGATCTGACGCTCGAACTGCTTCTGACTGTTGGCATGCGAGCAATCGCTTGTCGACGCTTGCAGCATCGTAGTTGGGCTCCCGGCCGCCGCGCAGAATGATATGGCAATCCTCGTTACCCGAGGTATGCACGATGGCGGAGTGACCGCCTTTGGTTACCGACAGGAAGTGGTGCGGCGCGGAGGCCGCCTTGACCGCGTCGACCGCGACCTTCACTCCGCCGTCGGTGCCGTTCTTGAACCCGACCGGACACGACAACCCCGACGCCAGTTGCCGGTGAACCTGGCTTTCGGTGGTGCGGGCCCCGATCGCTCCCCACGCGATCAGATCGGCGATGTACTGCGGCGTGATCATATCGAGGTACTCGGTACCTGCGGGCAGCTCGAGCTCGTTGATCTCGAGCAGGATGCGCCGAGCCAGCCTCAGGCCTTCGTTGATGCGAAAGCTGTCGTCGAGCCGCGGGTCGTTGATAAGACCCTTCCAGCCGACGGTCGTTCGGGGCTTTTCGAAGTACACCCGCATGACGACGATGAGGTTGTCTGCAAGCTCGCGCTTCAGCGCCGACAGGCGCGTCGCATAATCGATCGCCGCATCATAGTCGTGGATGGAGCATGGGCCGACGACGACCAGCAGGCGATCGTCCGCGCCGTGCAGCACGCGATGGATCGCGGCTCTCGCCTCGTAGGTTGTCGTCGCGGCAGCATCGGAGGCCGGAAATTCGCGCAAGAGATGCGCCGGCGGCGCGAGCTCCATGATCTCGCGGATGCGCGTGTCGTCGATCGGCAGCCGGGCGCCGGAGCCGGGCGCGGCGGCTGCCTTGCTGCGATGGGTAGCGGGGGCGGGCACAGCGAGCTTCCTTAGAGCCTAGAAGATTTTTCGATGCAAAAACATCATTTTACTGTTGAAGGGGTGGGTGGGTACACAATTTTGACACAACCCGATGTTGCACTGCACGATGAGTTTTTGCGACACCCTCGGCAGCCAGTGATTCGAAATCGTTGCCTCGTTTGTTGCGCTTGCCGTAGACTCGCCGCAAATCGCGCTTTCAAGCCAAAGGCCAGGGAGGCCTCGATGAGAAAACTGCTTGTAGTGATGTTGGCCGGTCTGTTCACCTGCGGCAGCGCCTATGCCGCCGATACCAAGACCGATATGAAGAAGACGGACGCGATGAATCCGCAACAGACCAAAATGAAAGACTGCAACGATCAGGCTGGCGACAAGAAAGGCGACGACCGGAAGGCGTTCATGAAGACTTGTCTTTCGGCGAAGCCGGCGAAGAAGGAAAGCAAGATGGCGATGTGCAACAAGAAGACCGCTGGCATGAAAGGCGACGAGCGAGCGAAAGCCCAGAGCGAGTGCATGAAGGGCTGACACTGGGTTCATGAATACGGCTGGGTGACCTCCTGTCCACCCGGCCGCACTGACAAGGCGGCGCCGGAGCGATCCGGTCGCCGCCTTGTTTTGTCCGCCGTTCGCCGGCATGCCCGAGAGCGCCTCCGGGGCACCCGTCGGCATCGGCCGAAGGTCTGACGCACTTCCAGTCTCCAGCGCCGTTAATGCGCATGTGCTGCAGACGATTCCGTCCAGCCGCACTTTGAGCACTCACCCAAACGTCAAAGGAGATCGCCATGAAGACGCTCTACGTACTTACGCTCGCCAGCCTCATCGGCCTTGCCGCATCGACTGCCTATGCGGACGATGCATCAAACGTCAAGCCCCGTGCCGCCAAGTTGCAACCCACCGCGGCCACCGCCACCACACCGGCGGCGGCGCCGGTCAAGCTTTCGCAGCAGGACAAGATGCGACTGTGTGCCAAACAAGCGACCGGCAAGAAAGGCGCCGAGCGCAAGGCGTTCATGAAGACCTGTCTGTCCAAGAAGGCTTGAACCCGTAGCCCGGGTTGAGCGCGAAGCGCGATGCCCGGGGCGGCGCGGCAACAAGGCGCTGCTCCGGGATTCCCCCGGATCGAGTCCGGAGTCATCCCGGGCTACGCACTTTATCGCTCCGTCGAGGAGCGGACGACGTTCAGGTTACGCTGACGCCGAACAGCTTGCCGACGGCGAAGGTGACGGCCGCCGCAAGGCTGCCCAGCAACAGCATCCGCGCACCCGAGAACACGGCCGCGCGGCCGGTGAACAGCGACAGCGTCGCGCCGACTGCGAACAGCGCGATCGCGGTCAACAGCCCCGCGATCGGCAGCGCGCGCGCTCCGGCGCCCATCGCGAAGGGCAACAGCGGCACCGCAGCGCCGAGCGCGAACGAGAGCAAGGAGGAGATCGCCGCACCCCAGGGCGAGCCGAGCTCGTCCGGATTGAGGCCCAGTTCTTCGCGCGCAAGCGTGTCGAGCGCGTGCTCGGGATCCGCGACGAGCTGCTTGGCGACACGCTCGGCTTCGCTGCCCGACAATCCCTTGGCCTTGTAGATGAGCGCGAGCTCCTGCGCCTCCGCGTCGGGATACTCCTTGAGCTCGTCGCGCTCGAGGGCGATCTGGTACTCGAAGAGCTCGCGCTGCGAGCGTACGGAGACGAATTCGCCGGTGGCCATCGCGAACGCGCCGGCGGTCAATCCCGCGACGCCGGTCAGCAGCACGACGGCGGGATCGGAGCTCGCACCGGCGACGCCGAAGATCAGACTCGCGTTCGACACGAGCCCGTCGTTGATGCCGAAAACCGCCGCGCGCAGGTTGCCGCCACCGCCCAAGCCCCGGTGCCGATGCTCGATGTTGCCGGCGATCGGCGCGCTATGTCCGCCGGGCTCGCGCCGGCTGTAGATCGCCATTCCGCGGACCTTCATCGCCGCCAGCACGGCGCGCAGCCGCCGCGGACCGAAGAGCTGCACCAGCCTGGCGACGAGCCGCGTGCGCAGATCCGGCACGAACGGCGGCGGCGCGGGTTTGCCGCTCGCGGTCAGCTGGGCGCGCCAGATCGCGCCCTGCGCTTCCGCCTCGCCGGCCAGCCGCGTGAAAAGATCAGCGCGCGCCGTTCCCGCCTCGGCGTCCGCGCACACGCGGTAGAGATACGCGGAACGCTGCTCCTCGATCCAGCTTTCGAGCGGATTGCTCATGGCTCGACGCGCTTCAGCCGGCAGCGCCCACGGCCGCATCGATGCGCGAGAGCACTTCTGCAGTGAGCCTGGGAGCGACATCCTGCGCCTTCATGTTCTCGGTCACCTGTTCCGGCCGGGTCGCGCCGGTGATCACCGTGCTCACGTGCGGATTCTTGATGCACCATGCAAGGGCGAGCTGCGCGAGCGTGCAGTCGAGATCCCTCGCGATCGGAATCAGTTGCCGGACCTTGGCAATCTTTGCTGGATCGACGATGCTTTCGGCCAGCCATTCGTAGCCCTTGAGCGCGGCGCGTGAGCCTGTCGGGATGCCGTCGTTGTACT
>VBCS01000410.1 GCA_005888955.1 Betaproteobacteria bacterium | reverse complement strand
AGGTGTTCGAGATCGCCGAGCACGGCGCGCGCGGTCAGCAGGGATTCCAGGAGCTGCGCCCACTGCTCACGCAAGCGGTCGAGCGCATCGAGCTCTTGTTCCATCGCGACAACCCGTCCGATGTCACCGGCGTGCCGACAGGATTCACCGATCTGGACCACATGACCTCGGGGTTGCAGGAAGGCGACCTGATCGTGATCGCGGGACGCCCGAGCATGGGCAAGACCGCCTTGGCGCTCAACATCGCCGAGCATATCGCGCTCTCGTCCAAGCTGCCGGTCGGGATCTTCAGCATGGAGATGGGCTCGATGCAACTCGCCATGCGTCTGATCGGATCCGTGGGCCGCCTCGATCAACACAAGGTTCGAACCGGTCAGCTCGTACCCGATGACTGGGAGCGGTTGTCCGAGGCACTTGGCCGACTGTCCGAAGCCGCAATTCACGTCGATGAAACGCCGGCCCTCAATGCGCTGGAGTTGCGCGCGCGGGCGCGCCGGCTTTCGCGCCAATACGGCGGCAAGATCGGCGCAATTGTCGTCGATTACCTGCAGCTCATGCAGGCGATCGCCGAGGGCGAAAATCGTGCGACCGAGATCTCCGAAATCTCGCGCTCGCTCAAGGCGCTGGCGAAAGAGCTCAAGGCGCCGGTGCTCGCGCTCTCGCAGCTCAACCGCAGTCTGGAGCAGCGGCCGAACAAGCGGCCCATCATGTCGGATTTACGTGAGTGCGTGACGGGGGATACGCAGGTCCTACTCGTCGACGGACGACGTCTTCCGATCCGGGCCCTGGTGGGTACGACGCCCGAGGTGTGGGCCATGTCGCCGGCGCGCAAGATCGTTGCGGCGAAAAGCGACCGCGTGTGGTCGGTAGGCGCGCGCCCGGTCTTGCGGATCGCGTTCGCGAGTGGGCGCGCGATCCGCGTCACGGGACTCCATCGACTCTATGCCGGCAGCGGCTGGGTGAGAGCGTATGCGCTTAGGGCGGGCGATCGGGTCGCGCTTGCTCGCGAGGTGCCGCCGCCTCCCGCGCCGATCACCTGGCCCGACCACCACGTCGCGTTGCTGGGCCAGCTTGTCGGCGACGGCAGCTATCTGAACCACCAACCTTTGCGCTATACGACGGCATCCGAGGAGAACAGTCGGATCGTCCGCGAAGCGGCGGAAGCGTTCGGCGGCAAGGTTACGCGCCACGCCGGACGAGGGCTTTGGCACCAGCTACTCATTAGCGGGAACGGCAACCGCTGGGCTCCCGAAGGTGTGAACCGATGGCTTCGTGAGCTCAGAATCTTCAACCAACGGTCGCAAGAAAAGCGATTGCCGAGCGACGTCTTTTGCCTTTCGAACGAACAGGTCGCGCTGCTGCTGCGGCACTTGTGGGCAACGGACGGTTCGATCTCGCCGCGCGGCGGCGGCAGCAAAGGCGCCGGCCGAATCTATTTCAGCACCTGCAGCGCCGATCTCGGCTCGGATGTCGCCGCACTGCTCCTGCGCCTCGGTATCGTCGCGCGCGTTCGCGCGGTGCTGAAAAGGGGCTATCGTCCCGTGTACACGGTCGATGTGTCGGGGTCGACCCAGCAGCTTCGCTTCCTCGATAAGGTGGGAGCGTTCGGCCCGCGCATGGCGCCCGCGCGGGCGCTGCGCGCCGTGCTGGAAGCAACGATGCCTAACACCAATGTCGATACGCTCCCGATCGAGGCGTTCCAACAGGTCAAGTCGATCATGCGCGCGAAGGGCATCAGCCAGCGCGCCATGGCGGCACGCCGTGGAACCGCGTATGGAGGCTCTGCGCACTTCGCCTTCGCGCCGTCGCGCGCGCTGATGTCCGAGTACGGCGCGCTACTCGATTCCCCGGAGCTTGTCGACCTGGCGCAATCGGACCTGTTCTGGGATCGCGTCGTCGACGTCCGTCCCGATGGCGAGGAAGAGGTGTTCGATCTCACCGTTCCCGGACCCGCGTCATGGCTCGCCGACGGCATCGTCAGTCACAACTCGGGAGCGATTGAGCAGGATGCAGACGTGATTCTCTTCATCTATCGCGACGAGGTGTACAACGAGGACACGCAGGACAAGGGCGTCGCCGAGATCATCATCAGCAAGCAGCGCAACGGGCCGATCGGCACCGTGCGCCTGGCTTTCCTCGGGCAATACACGCGCTTCGAGAATCTTGCTGCGCGGGGGACCTACTGACTGAGATGCCGCCGGTCGGACGCAACCAGCCCTGTCCCTGCGGCAGCGGCAAGGCGTACAAGAACTGTCACGGCGTATTGCGAACACAGGATGGTAAGCCCGGGTTGCCGGGGCTGCCCCGTTCCGAGGATCGGCGACGTCGCATGCTTGCGGCTCTGGAGGCGCAAAGGTCAGCGCGGATCGCCGAGGCCGCCGCTCTTTATCAATCGGTACTCGACGAGGAGCCCGACAACTTCGACGCGCTGCATATGCTTGGGGTCGCCAGGTATGAACTCGGCGAACTGTCGCAGGCCGAAGCACTGGTTCAGCGCGCGATCGCGGTCAATCCGGGCGTCGCTTCCGCGCACGCCAATCTGCGCCTAATCCGGGCGGCGCAGGAGTGGAGTGGTGCCGAGGAGCAACTCTGCCGCGAGGTCGAGCAGATGCGGACGATGCATCGCCAAGTCGACACCCCGGCGATATCCAGCGACGTTCGCGTCATTGCTTTCTATCTGCCCCAATATCACCCAATCCCTGAGAACGACCGGTGGTGGGGCGCAGGGTTTACCGAGTGGACGAATGTGCGCAAAGGGGTGCCGAACTTCGTGGGCCACGAGCAACCGCATGAGCCCGCCGAACTCGGCTATTACGACTTGCGCTCGGCCGAGGTTCGCGCACGGCAGGCGGACTTGGCGCGCCAGTTCGGCATCCACGGGT
>VBCS01000068.1 GCA_005888955.1 Betaproteobacteria bacterium | reverse complement strand
TCGCGTAAGTCGCGCGCTTCGCCCCGCGCGTCGGTGAGCGAGCCGTGCGCGAGGAGCGCGCGGGCAAGACGGCTGCCGAGGAAGCCGGCGCCACCGGTGATGACGATGCGCATGAGACGAGCCGTGAGGTCGGTGTATTTTGACAGACGGTTGCGCCCAACCGCTTGCCGCATTATAAGATGGCAGACCGTCTCCAATGTCCAGGAATGTTCATGTACTGTCCCATTCATTTGCAGACGAGCCCGCAGGCGAAGTGACGTTCGCAAACGTCGTCGACTCCGCGGTTGCCCGCGTGTGCGCTGCCATCGCCGACGCGCGATTCGCAATCGTCCGGGATTTCCTGCCGGCGCCGGTCGTTGCCTCGCTCGCGGCAGAGGCCCGGCATTGGGCGCGGCAAGGACCGGGTTGAGCGCAGCGACATCCGCGGCGACCGTACGCTGTGGCTCGACGAACATTCTCCGGCGCCGGCCGAGGTCGCGCTGTGGCACACGCTGGAAACGCTGCGCGTCGCCCTCAACGAGTCGACGTATCTCGGGCTCTTTGCCTTCGAGGGCCATTACGCGCTTTATCCACCCGGTGCATTCTATCGCCGTCATCGCGACCGCTTGCGCGACGACGACGCCCGCGTGCTGTCGTGCGTGATCTATCTCAACGAAGCGTGGACCGCGGCCGACGGCGGCGCCTTACGCCTCCATGTTTCGCAGAACGAGATGAGCGATATCGTGCCTGTCGGAGGAACTTTGGTGTGCTTCCTCGCCGATCGCTACGAACACGAAGTGCTCCCGGCGGCGCGCGAGCGCCTCGCGGTAACCGGCTGGTTCCGCCGGCGCGAGTGAACATGTCCGCCGTACTTTTCCCGCCCGAGAAACTCGTCATTGCCACCCGCCAATCCGTGCTCGCGCTGTGGCAGGCGGAGCATGTGCGCGACCGCTTGCGCCTGCTCTATCCGTCGTGCCGGGTGGACCTCCTGGGATTGACGACGCAGGGCGACCGCAGGCTCGAAGCGCCGCTCGCCGACATCGGCGGCAAGGGTCTGTTCATCAAGGAGCTCGAGCAGGCGATGGTAGACGATCGCGCCGACCTCGCGGTGCATTCTCTGAAAGACGTGCCGATGGGCATGCCGCAGGGATTCACGCTCGCCGCGATCATGCTGCGCGGTGACGCGTTCGTCTCCAATGGGCATCGCACGCTCGGCGACTTGCCGCCGGGCAGCGTCGTCGGCACGTCGAGCCTGCGGCGCGAGGCGCAGCTGCGCGAGCGCTATCCGCAGCTTAAGATCGAGCCGCCGCGCGGCAACGTCAACACGCGGTTGCATCGCCTGGACCAGGGCAATCACGCGGCAATCATTCTTGCCGCCGCGGGACTGAAACGGCTCGGTTTCGCCGACCGCATCGCAGCGCTGCTCGACCCGGAGGACAGCCTGCCCGCAATCGGCCAAGGCGCGCTGGCCCTGGAGTGCCGGGCCGATCGCGAGGACGTCATCGCTACGCTCGAGCCGCTCGCGGATGCCGATACGACGCTAGCAACCGCGGCCGAGCGTGCGTTCGGACACAAGCTCGCGGCGAGTTGCCGCACGCCGCTCGCCGCCTATGCGACCTGGCGCGGTCGCGAGCTATGGCTGCGCGGTCTCATCGCCAGCCGCGACGGGCAGCGGCTCCTGCGCAGCGAGCGTTCGATGGTGGTCGCCGACGCCGGCGACGCCGCGACGCTCGGCGATGCGCTCGGCACCGAGTTCCTCGCGCGGGGCGCGGCGCCGATCCTGGCGGAAGCGCTGTGACGGGCGCGCTCAACGGTGCAGGGATCGTCATCACGCGTCCGGCGCGGCAAGCGGCGGGGCTGGCGCGCGAGATCGCGGCGCTGGGCGGCAGGCCGCTCGTCTTTCCTGCGATCGTCATCCTGCCACCTGCCGACGTGGCGGCGCTGCGCGACGTGCAGTGGAATCTCGCGCGCTACGACATCGCGATTTTTGTCAGCGCCAACGCGGTCGAATACGGTATCGGCGATCCGGCGGCCTGGCCGGCGCGCATCCTTACCCTCGCGCCCGGACCGGGGACCGCCGCCGCGCTCGCGGCCGTAGGCATCGCCAACGCGCGCATCCCACCGACGACGATGGACAGCGAGGGCTTGCTCGCGCTGCCCGAGCTCCTCGACGTCGCAGGAAAACGAATCGTCATCTTCCGTGGCGACCGTGGCCGCGAGCTGCTGCGCACCGCGTTGGAGGCGCGCGGTGCGACCGTTGTGCAGGTCGAGTGCTACCGACGCGCAAAACCGCAGAGCGGCATCGCGGGCCTGATCGATGCGTGGCACGACAAGTGCGTCGACGCTGTGACGCTGACCTCTGGCGAGGGGCTCGACAACCTCTGGGACATCCTCGGCGACGAAGGCCGCGCGCATCTCGCCGCGACGCCGGCCTTCGTCCCGCACCCGGGAATCGCCGAGCGCGCGCGAGAATTGGGGTTGCGCCAGGTGATCGTCACCGCTCCGGCCGATGCCGGCCTGCTCGCTTCGTTGCTAGAATACTTCGCACAACAACACAAACGCTGAGTCGAAAACATGCCTACCGATATCCTCGTCACCGCACCGCTGCCGCCGTTTCTCTACGATCCGCTCAAGACGGACTATCGATGCCACGATTACGTACAGTCGAAGGACAAGACGGGCTTGCTCGCCGCCGAGGGCGCGCGCATCCGCGGCCTCGTTCAGGGCGGCGGCACCGTGACGCCGACCGAATTGCTCGACGCGCTGCCGAAGCTCGAGATCATCTCGGTGTTCGGTGTCGGCTACGACGGCGTGCCGGTCGCGTATTGCAAGAAGCGCGGCCTCAAGGTGACCAACACGCCCGACGTGCTGACCGACGATGTCGCCGACGTTGCGCTGGGCCTGATCCTGATGACCGGCCGCGGCTTCGTGCGCCTGAACCGCTTCGCGCAGGCCGGCGAGTGGGAGAAGCGCGGGCCCGAGCTCACCACCAAGCTTGCCGGCCGGAAGGTCGGCATTCTCGGCCTGGGGCGGATCGGCAAGGCGATTGCCGAGCGGGTGCGCGCAATGGGCATGAAGGTCGCGTACACCGGCCGCAAGCCGCAGGACGTCCCTTACGAATACGTGCGCGATCTCAAGGGACTCGCCGCGGCGGTCGATTTCCTGGTGGTGGCGTGCCCCGGCGGAGAAGCGACCCGGAACATCGTGAATGCGGACGTGCTCGCCGCGCTGGGCAAGAAAGGAACGCTTGTCAATATCGCGCGCGGCTCCATCGTCGACGAGCCGGCGCTCGTCGCGGCGCTGAAGGCGAGCGTCATCAAGGGCGCGGGGCTC
>VBCS01000407.1 GCA_005888955.1 Betaproteobacteria bacterium | reverse complement strand
AACTTCGCGGCGTCGTGCCAGCGCTCGCCGTATTCGTCGCCGCCGCGGATGCCCGCGTCGGCCAGAACTCCGCCGCGATTGATGAACGTCGCCCAGCTGCGGACGTACTCCGGGCCGATGCCGACATTGAACCCGCCGTAGCCGTGCAGGAACACGGGATTCGAACCGTCGAGCTTCATGCCCTTGCGATACGACAGGAACATCGGCACTCGCGTGCCATCCTTCGACCGATAGAACACGAGCTTCGATTCGATCTGGGACGTATCAAGCGGGGGCTTGTCTTCCCACAGCAGCGACCAGGCGAGCGACTTGCCGTCGATCTGGTAGAGCCGGCCCGGCGCGGTGAAGGTCGACAGCGTGGCGTACACGACATTCTTGTCGATATCGTAGGCGCTGGCGCTGACATTGCCGAGCTCCGGCAGCGGGAGGTCGCGCATGCGTTTGCCGGAGAGCTCGTGCACCCAGACCCGTGTGAGGACGTCCTTCTTGTCGCGGACGAGCAGCCAGTCGCTCGTCACATCCACGCCGTCGAGCACGGTCTCCTGCTCGGGCCAGAGCACCTGCCAGCGGTCGAACTCCGGCGCGTCGTAGCTCGCTGCCATCAGCTTGAAGTTCGGAGCATGGTCGTTGGTGACGAAGTAGATGCGATCCTTGCGGAAGTCGGCGCCAGCGCGGAACTCTTTGCTCGTGTAGATCGTCGTGGGCTCCGCGCTCGAGCCGAGCGGCCGGATGCGGATGGTGTTCGAGTAGAAGTCGCCGGTCTCGAATACCGTTACTTCGGCTTCCTCCGGCTCGTACACCGAGCACCAGTCCTTGGCGTCAGTCATCGCGATCAGCAGCTCGTCCTTCGCCGCGTCGTCGCCGAGCCTGTGCCGGTAGCAGCGGTGCGGTTCCTGCCGCTCGATCGACTCCTTGGTGCGCGGCGTCACGAAGGCGTAACGCTCGTCACGCGCCCAGTGGAAAGCTTCGATTCCGGGCAGCAAGGGACCGATCTGCGCGCCGGTTCGGGTATCGATGATGCGGTAGTCAGTGATCTCGGAGCCGCGGCTGTAGGTCGCGACGGCGGCACGGCTTGCATCGCGGTTCAGGACGAATGCGCCGACGCTGGTCTTGCCGGAGGGATCGAGCGCGATCGGATCGAACAGCAGCAGCTCGCGCCCGTCGAGCCTCGTGTACACCTTGGCCTGCTCTTCGCCCTTGCGCGTGCGATAGAAGAATTCGCGGCCCTTCTTGAAAAAAGGCGGCTGAGTTATATCGCGGTCGAAGTAGGCGGTGAGCTCGTCGTGCAGCCCGGCAACCGGCGGTGCGTTAGCGTCGAGCCAGGCGAGTGTGACTTCATGCTGGCGTTTGGTCCACGCCTGCACTTCCGCGCTCTTCCCGTCCTCGAGCCAGCGGTAGCGATCGGTGAGCTTGATGCCGTGGACGACGTCGACAACGGGCCGCGCAGACGTCGCCGGCGGATCGAACGACGGTGCGGCGACGGCAAGCGTGCTCGCCATGATCAGCAGCAAAGCGGCGTCTTCACGGGCGCGGCGAAGCCAAGGATGCATGTTCGAGCATTCTCCGTTTCTGCAGTTTCACTGGAACTCCGGGCCGGGCTCGCGCGCGAGGAGCGCTTCGACGGCGCGCCGCGGCGGCAGGTTCTCGTAGAGCACTCGATAGACGGCATCGCAAATCGGCATGTCCACGCCCAACGCGCCGCAGAGAGCGCGCACGTCCCGCGCCGCCGCGACGCCTTCGGCCACGTGTCCGAGCTCGCCCAAGATCGCGGACAAGGGCTGCGCTTTGGCCAGGGCGAGGCCGACGCGGCGGTTACGCGACAGATCCCCGGTACAGGTCAGCACCAGGTCGCCCAAGCCCGCGAGACCCATCAGCGTTTCGCGCTTACCGCCGAGCGCCGCGGACAGCCGCCCCGTTTCCGCGAGCCCGCGCGTGATAATCGCGGCGCGCGCGTTGTCGCCGAAGCCGAGGCCGTCGCTGGCACCGGCGGCGATCGCGAGGACGTTCTTTACCGCGCCTCCGACCTCGACGCCCGTGAGGTCATCGCTGACGTAGGCGCGAAGAGTCTCGCCGCGCAAGCGCCGCGCCACATCTTCGGCAACGAGCGCATCGGTCGCCGCCACCGTGACCGCGGTCGGCAGACCGCGCGCCACTTCCTCGGCAAAGCTGGGGCCCGAGATGACGCCGACGGGGGCCGGCCGGAGAGGCGCGAGGACGCGATGCGCAAGTGCCACGCCGGGCGCGTCATGCGTGGCGACGAAACCCTTGCCCAGCCAGAAAAGCGGGATATCGGCTGCGCCGCGTGCGGACGTGACGACCTCGATCAGAGCGCCGATCGGCGTCGCGACGAGGAGCAACGATGCGCCGGCAAGAATCTCCTGCAGATCTGCGCTGACGGTAACCGCCGAATCCAATGCGACGCCAGGAAGATAGCGTGCGTTTTCGCGCGTCATGGTCAACACGCGAGCCTGGTCGGGATCGCGCGCCCA
>VBCS01000409.1 GCA_005888955.1 Betaproteobacteria bacterium | reverse complement strand
GCGCCTATGCGATCGGCCGGCAGGCCGCGCGTCTCGAGCGTCCGTTCGCGGCGCTGCTCGCCCACGGCATCGGCATCTGGCTCGGTATCCAGGCGTTCATCAACATCGGCGTCAACATGGGCGTGCTGCCGACCAAGGGGCTCACCTTACCTTTGCTCTCCTTCGGCGGCAGCGGCATCGTCGCCAACTGCGTGGCGATCGCGATTCTGTTGCGCGTCGATTATGAAAATCGGCGCTTGTTACGCGGATTCACCGTATGAACGGGACCGTCATGATCACGACCGGCGGCACCGGGGGACACGTCTTCCCGGGACTCGCGGTCGCCGCGCGTCTGCTGGCGCGCGGCTGGCGTGTGTTCTGGCTGGGGACGCGCGAGGGGCTGGAGGCGAAGCTCGTGCCCGAGTACGGCGTCGAGTTCGAAGGCATCCGCTTTGTCGGCGTGCGGGGCAAAGGTCTGCAGCGGCTACTGCTCGGCCCGTTTGCGCTTTTGAATGCGTGCCGCCAGAGCCTCTTCATCATCCGGCGGCGCGCGCCGGACGTCGTTCTCGGATTCGGTGGCTTCGCATCGTTTCCCGGCGCGTTGATGGGCGTTGCTTGCGGCAAGCCGCTGGTGATCCACGACGCCAATGCGGTCGCGGGACTCGCCAATCGCGTCCTCGCGTACGGCGCCGATCGCATCCTGCAGGGCTTTCCCGGCGCATTCTCCGGCCGACATGCGGCCAAGGCGGAATGGGTGGGCAATCCGGTGCGCGAGGACATCGCGGCGTTGCCGCCGCCGGAGGAGCGATATCGCGGGCGCGGCGGGCCGCTCAAGCTGCTCGTCCTCGGCGGCAGTCTGGGTGCGGTCGCGTTAAACGAGCGCGTGCCCGCCGCGCTCGCACTTCTTCCCGCGTCGTCGCGCCCGATCGTCACGCACCAGGCCGGCGAAAGGCACTTGCACGCGTTGCGTGCGGCATACGCCACCGGCGGCGTCGAAGCCGAATGCGTGCCCTTTATCATCGACATGGCAGAAAGCTACGCGCGCACCGATCTCGTGCTCTGCCGAAGCGGCGGCCTGACGGTGGCGGAGTTGGCGGCGGTCGGCGTCGCAGCGGTACTCGTGCCCTTGCCGGGCGCGATCGCCGACGAACAGACGCGCAATGCCCGCTTTCTGGTCGACGCAGGCGCCGCAGTGCTCGTGCCGCAGGCCGAGTTATCCCCGGAACGCCTCGCCGCTTTCCTCGGCTGGTCGCGCGAGCGGTTGCTCGAGATGGCCATCGCGGCGCGGCGACTCGGACGCACGGATGCGGCCGAACGCGTCGCGCAGGCATGCGTCACCGAGGCAAGACGGCGATGAAGCACAAGGTCAAGCGCGTGCACTTCGTCGGTATCGGCGGCGCCGGTATGAGCGGCATTGCCGAAGTGCTGCTGACGCAGGGATATCGGGTGACCGGCTCGGATCTCGCGCACGGCGCTGCGACGCGGCGCCTGACCGAACTCGGCGCGTGCGTCGCCATCGGGCACGCCGAGGCCAATATCGCAGGCGCCGACGTCGTCGTCGTGTCGAGCGCCGTGCCTGCGGACAACTCGGAGGTCGCCGCGGCGCGCGAACAGGGCATTCCGGTCGTGCCGCGCGCGCTGATGCTCGCCGAGCTGATGCGGTTGAAGCAGGGGATCGCAGTGGCGGGAACGCACGGCAAGACCACCACGACGAGCCTCATCGCCAGCGTGCTCGCCGAGGGGGGCCTCGACCCGACGTTCGTCATCGGCGGCAGGCTCCTGTCGGCCGACGCCCACGCGCGGCTCGGTACCGGTGAATTCCTCGTCGCGGAGGCCGACGAGTCCGACGCCTCGTTTCTCGTTCTGCAGCCGGTGCTCGCGGTGATCACCAACATCGACGCCGACCACATGGAAACGTATGGCCACGACTTCGCCCGCCTCAAGGAGGCGTTCGTGCAGTTCGTGCAGCGGCTTCCGTTCTACGGTGTCGCCGTACTGTGCGCCGACGACGTAAACGTGCGCGACATCCTGCCAGCGATCACCAAGACGATCGTGACCTACGGGCTCGCCGAGGACGCGCAGCTGCGCGCAGACGCGGTCGAACACGCCGAAGGGCGCATGCGGTTCGTGGCGCACAGCGCGGGCCACAGCGATCTCGCTGTCCTGCTCAATCTCGCCGGCGTGCACAACGTGCAAAACGCGCTGGCCGCGATTGCCGTCGGGCGCGAGACCGGCGTCGCCGACGCGTCGATCGCCAAGGCGCTGTCCGAATTCAAGGGCGTGGGACGCCGGTTCCAGCGCCACGGCGAAGTCGAGCTGCCCGGAGGCGGGCGCTATACGCTCATCGATGATTACGGCCATCACCCGGTCGAGATGGCGGCAACGGTAGCCGCCGCTCGCCGCTCGTTTCCTGGAAGGCGCGTCGTGATTGCATTCCAGCCACATCGCTACACGCGCACGCGCGATCTGTTCGAGGACTTCGTCAAGGTCTTGGCGACGGTCGATGCGCTCGTCCTCACCGAAGTCTATCCGGCGGGCGAGGCGCCGATCGTCGCCGCCGACGGGCGCGCGCTGGCACGCGCGCTGCGCGTGGCAGGCAAGGTAGAGCCGTTGTTCGTGGAGGATGTCACCGGTGTCGCCGATGCCATCGGTGCGATCGCGCGTGACGGCGACGTCGTGCTGACGATGGGTGCGGGCTCGATCGGCGGCGTCGCGCACGAGCTCGCCCACAACTCGCCATGAACATGGTCGAACCACGCCAATTCGCCGGTTTGCGCGGGAAGCTCGCGCTCGATGCGCCGCTTGCGCCGCACACGACCTGGCGTGCGGGCGGCCACGCCGACGCGGCGTACGTTCCGGCCGACCGTGACGATCTCGCGCTGTTTCTGCGCCAACTGCCCATCTTCGAGTCCGTCACGGTCCTCGGCCTGGGAAGCAACACGCTGGTGCGCGACGGCGGCGTGCGCGGCGCGGTCATCCTGCTGCACAACCCCGGCGGGGTGCTGGCGGTCGCCGACGGCCTGATCTATGCGGAGGCAGGCGTGGCGTGCCCGAAGCTCGCGCGCTTCGCGGCACGCCACGGTTGCGCCGACGCCGAGTTCCTGGCCGGCGTTCCGGGCACCGTGGGCGGCGCGCTGGCGATGAACGCGGGCTGCTATGGCGGTGAGACCTGGCCACATGTCGCCAAGGTCGAGCTTGTCATGCGCGACGGTACCTTCGTCGTGCGCACGCCGGCGGACTACACGATCGGCTACCGCAGCGTCAAACGCGCGGACGGGCGCCCCGCAGACGGCATCTACACCGCGGCCTGGTTCCGCTTTCCGGCCGGCGATGGCGACGCGGCGCGCGCGCGGATCAGGGAGCTGCTGGGACGCAGGATTGCGACCCAGCCGCTCAACGTACCCAACGCGGGCAGCGTGTTCCGCAATCCTCCGCACGATCATGCAGCGCGTCTCATCGAGGACGCGGGCCTGAAGGGTCTTGCCGTCGGCGGCGCCCACGTGTCCGAAAAGCACGCGAACTTCATTGTGAACGCAGAGCGGCGCGCCAGCGCCAGCGATATCGAGACGCTGATCGAGCACGTTCGCCGCGTCGTGGCGGACAGGACCGGCGTCGTGCTCGAGATGGAGGTACAAATCATCGGAGATCGGCTGTGACGCCGGACGACTTCGGCAAGGTTGCGGTGTTGCTGGGGGGGCCTTCCGCCGAACGCGAAATCTCGCTCTTATCCGGCAACGCCGTGCTCGCGGCGCTCCGGAGCAAGGGCATCGATGCGCACGCTTTCGATCCCGCCGAGCGCTCGCTCTACGAGCTCACGAGCGGTGGCTTCGGACGCGTGTTCATCGCCTTGCACGGCCGCTTCGGCGAGGACGGAACGGTGCAGGGCGCGCTGGAGGCGCTCGGTATCCCATACACGGGCAGCGGTGTGATGGCCTCGGCGCTCGCAATGGACAAATGGCGAACCAAGCTTGTCTGGATCGCCAGCGGCATTCCAACGCCGAAGTATCGCGTCGTCGATGGAGGAACCGACTGGTGGTCGGTCGTCGCCGAACTCGGGCTGCCGCTGATCGTGAAACCGGCGCGCGAGGGGTCGACGATCGGGCTATCCAAGGTGACGTCGGTCGACCGCCAGGAGCTGGCGATCGCCTACGCAGAGGCCGCCAAGCACGACAACCTCGTGCTCGTCGAGGAGTTCATCGCCGGCGTCGAGTTGACCGCGTCGATCCTGAACGAACGCGCGCTGCCGCTTATTCGCATCGAGGCGCCGCAGGG
>VBCS01000408.1 GCA_005888955.1 Betaproteobacteria bacterium | reverse complement strand
GGCCTCGCCGGCGACGTGCTCACGCGGTTGCGGCGCGGGCATTGGTCCGTGCAGGGCGAGCTCGATTTGCATCGGCTCAACCGCGACGAGGCGCGTGACGCCCTCGCGGATTTCATCAACGACGCCCGCAACTACGGCTGGCGCTGCGTACGCGTGGTTCACGGCAAGGGCCTGTCGTCCGCGAATCGCGAACCCGTGTTGAAGGGCAAGGTGCGGCGCTGGCTGACGCAGCGCGACGAGGTCCTGGCGTATTGCGAAGCCCCGCGCCACGCTGGCGGCGCCGGTGCCGTGCTGGTGTTGTTGAAGGCCGCGCGCGCGTAGCCGGCGACTCAATCGGCCGGACGACGCAGCTCGGCTTCCTCGCGTGACGTCGCCCGTGACAGCGCGCCGTCGCTGCGGCGGTGAAAATAGATCGAGCTTGCGACCAGGCGCAACGCAGCACTGCCAAGCATCGCATTGAAGAGCCAGTTCGGCAGCGGCAGGTCGGCGACGACGCGCAAGGCGCGCTTCAACGCGAAGCGTGGATACGCTGCGGTAGCCGCGCGCGCTGGTTCGGGCCCGTCGGCCTCGAGATAATCCGCGATCGCATGCGCCGCCCGCCATCCTGATTCGAGCGCGGTATGGATGCCACCGGCGGTGAGCGGCGAGACGATGCCGGCGGCGTCGCCGACGAGCAGGACGCGGTCGCGCGCAAACCTGGCGACGCGACCGCCGACGGGGATCCGTCCACCGCGCCTCGCGATGCGCCGCGCGCGGCTCCAGTCGAACAGCGGCGCGAGCTTGCGCTCGAATGCGGGAAGATCCGGCTTGTGCGGCCAGCGCGCGGCAAGCCCGACTTGCGCCATGCCGTCGACACCGGGGACGACCCAGCCGATGTAGCCCGGCGCAAGCTTGGAATCGAGGAAGCAGTGCAGGCGATCAGGATCGATTCCGCCTACGTCTTCGTATTCGGCTTCGATGCCGAGCAAGAAGGCGCGATTGCGCGACAAGCCGAAGGCGCGCGCGACGCTGGAATGCGCGCCGTCCGCCCCGACCAGATAGCGGACGCGCGCACCGATCCCGGCGAGCACCATGGCGCCGGTGTCGCGGCTAGCGCCGCGAAAAGGACAGTCGTAGCGCAGTCTCGCGCCGGCGCGGCGTGCCTCCTCCGCGAGCCACTGCATCAGCGCGGCCGTGTTCGTCGCCAGAAAGTAATACCCCGGCGCGGTGAGGTCGATGTACGACAGCGTAGGTGCGTAAAGCCGCACTCCGCGAATGCGCTGCGTAAGACGCGCCGGCACTTCCCAGCGCTCGGCCGCCTCTTTCACCAAGAGGCCGGTCGTGTGGATCACCTGCCCCGCGCGCGCCTGGCGATCGAGAACGAGCACCGAGAGCCCGCGCACCGCCGCGGAGCGCGCGCAAGCGAGCCCGGCAAAGCCTGCACCCACGACCGCAAGATCGTATTCCGGCGCGGAACGCACCCGCACTGCAGTCGACGTCATGCGAGAGACCGGTGCTGCAACGCCGGCAGATCGCGCCGCACCTGCTCGAGCCGCTCGGGATCGATGTCGCCGATGACGATGGCGGGTCCTTCGTCGCGCTCCGCGACCACAACGCCCCAGGGATCGATCAGGATGCTATGACCATAGGTGCGGCGACCGCCGGGATGCAGCCCACCCTGCGCGGCGGCGAGCACGTAGCACTGGTTTTCGATCGCGCGCGCCCGGAGCAGCACGTGCCAGTGCGCCGCGCCGGTGATCGCGGTGAACGCCGAAGGCACGACGATGAGCGCCAAGTCGCCCAGGCGCCGGTAAAGCTCGGGAAAGCGAAGGTCGTAGCACACCGACAGGCCGACGCGGCCGCAGGGCGCGTCGAACGCTACGGCCTGCGTTCCGGGCTCGAGCGTCTTGCCCTCGTCGTAGTGCTCGTCACCCTGGTTGAAGGCGAACATGTGCATCTTGTCGTAGCGCGCAATGCGCCGCCCGTCAGGCGCGAACACCAGCGATGCGGCGCGCACGCGCGCCGCATCGGCAATCGCGATCGGCAGCGTGCCGCCGACGAGCCAGATGCGGCATTCGCGCGCGACCCGCGCCAAGAACGACTGCTGGACACCGACACCGTCGATTTCGCGTGCAGCAATCTTGTCGGTTGCCTTCGCGCCGAAGATGCCGAAATATTCGGGCAACACGACCAGCCGCGCGCCCTGGCGCGCAGCCTCGACGATCAGCGGCTCGATCGCACGCAGATTGGCGTCGACGTCGCCGCCTGACAGCGTTTGCACGGCCGCGACGCGGAAACGCTCGGGCGTCATTTGCCGCCGTTCTCCGCCGCGGCCGCAGGTCCGACGACAGTCGCTGCCTGGCGTCCGGTACGCTCGACCTGCGGGTCGGTCCAGCCGCCGCTGACGGCGTACTCGTAGGAGAACATCTGCTCGATGGGATCCTGCATCACCTTTTGCGCGAGCAGCGAGCCGGCGGCCACCGCGGCGCCAACGATCGGATTGGCGAGCAACAGCACCGCCGCACCCACGGACACACCGGCCGAGAGCGTCGGTTGTACGCGCACCTTGAGCTGCTGCGTCTCTTTCGCGATATCGGTCTCGCCGCTGATGGCGACGCGGGCTGCGGGACCGCCGATGCGCAGATTGTCGCTTTTCATGATGCCGTTCTGGATGCGCATGTCGCCGGTGATTTCGTCGAAGGCGAAACCTTCGCCGAACAAATCCCGGAAGTCGAGCGTCAGGCGCCGCTGCAGCGACTGCAGCGACAGCACGCCGAGGAGCTTCCCGGCGCCCGGATCGAGCTTGGTGAACCGCCCCTGTCCCGCCTGGATGCTGAAAGCGCCCGACAGCGTCGGATAGTCGAATGCCTGCGGCCCTCCCGCCCAGCCGAGCTGGCCGTGGACCTTCGTCGGCGCGCCGCGTATCGCATCGGGCAAACCGAAGCGCGCGAGGTACCTGCCCGCATCGGTGATATCGAGCTCCGCGTCGAGCGTTGTCTGCTGGGCTCGGCCTGCGGCGCGCCACCAGCCTTGCGCCGAGAGTTTTCCGTCGTCGTTGGTCAACAGCAGGTGCTGGATTTGCCAATCAACGCCGCGCGGCTG
>VBCS01000405.1 GCA_005888955.1 Betaproteobacteria bacterium | reverse complement strand
GGCCGCGTGTATCAGCCCGCGCTGGCGATTCAGGCGTCGGTCGCGCCGGCATGCGCTGCGCTCGCGGCTTTGGCGCCGATCGACGCGTCCGCGTGGTCCGGCAGCGCCGCGGCGGCTCACGCCGAATATCTCGCGTGGCAGACGCCGCAGCCGATGCCGGGCTCGCTCGACCTCTGGCAGATCGTCGCGACGTTGCGCGAACGGCTTCCCGAGGACACGATCCTCGCCAGCGGCGCCGGTAATTATGCGACCTGGCTGCACCGGCTGTATCGCTATCCCGCGTTTCGCACGCAGCTCGCGCCGTACAACGGATCGATGGGTTACGGCGTGGCGGCGGCGATTGCCGCCAAGGCCGCGCATCCCGACCGCACGGTCGTTTCCTGGAACGGCGATGGTTGCTTCCTCATGAACGGCCAGGAGCTCGCGACCGCCGTACAATATCGCCTGGGCATCGTCTTCGTCGTCGTCGACAACGGCATGTACGGAACGATCCGCATGCATCAGGAGCGCCAATATCCCGCGCGCGTTTATGCGACCGATCTCGTGAACCCCGATTTCGCCGCACTGGCGCGCGCGTACGGTGCGGATGGCGAGACCGTGAGCCGCACCGACCAATTCGCGCCGGCGCTCGAGCGCGCACTTACCGCCGGGCGGCCCGCCCTCCTCCACCTCCTCCTCGACCGCCAGGCGATCACTATGAACGCGACCATCGACGATCTGCGCCGCCAGGCGACCGCCGCGCCCGCGCCGCGCTGACTGCCTGCGAGCTTGTCGATGGCTAATCCTCCGCGCGACGCCGTCCTCGCGGTCTCCGGACTATCAGTCGAGTTTCGCACCTCGGAGCGCGTCGTCGCGGCGGTGCGGGACATGTCCTTCACCGTGGGCCGTGCCGAGACCATCGCCATCGTCGGCGAATCCGGTTCGGGCAAGTCGGTCACCGCGCTATCGGTGATGCGGTTGGTCGAGCAAGGGGGCGGGCGCATCCTCGCGGGCCGCCTCGACTTTTTGCGGCCGAGCGGGCAGCGCATCGATCTCGCGCGCGCCGATCCCGCGACGATACGCGCCATTCGCGGCGCCGAGATCGCGATGATCTTCCAGGAACCGATGACTTCGCTCAACCCGGTTTATACGGTCGGCGAGCAGATCGCGGAGTCGATCCGCTTGCATCAGGGCAAGGACGCCGCTGCGGCGCGAAGGGAGGCCCTGCGCATGCTCGAGCAGGTGCGCATACCCGAGGCGAGAGCCGCGCTCGGGCGCTACCCGCATCAGCTCTCGGGGGGCATGCGTCAGCGCGTCATGATCGCGATGGCGCTGTCGTGCAAGCCGGCGCTCCTGATCGCCGACGAGCCGACCACCGCGCTCGACGTGACGATCCAGGCGCAGATCCTGGAGCTCATCAGCCTGCTGCAGGCGGAAATGCATATGGCGGTCGTCTTCATCACCCACGACATGGGCGTCGTGGCTGAGGTCGCCGAGCGGGTGATCGTCATGTACCGGGGAGAGAAGGTCGAGGAGGGCTCGGCCGATGCCATCTTTCACACGCCGCGCCATCCTTACACGCAGGCGCTGCTCGCCGCGGTGCCGAAGCTCGGATCGATGCAGGGCACCGACCTGCCGGCGCGGTTTTCCTTGCTTCGGTCCGCCAGCGCCGGGCCGCCGCCAACGGCGACGCCACGGGCGCCGGAGCCGGGACCGCCGCTACTCAAGGTGCGCAAGCTCAAGACGCGTTTCGACGTCGCGTCGGGGTTTTTCGGGCGCGTGCGGCGGCGCGTGCACGCCGTCGAGCAGGTCAGCTTCGACTTGCACGCCAGCGAAACGCTGGCGCTGGTGGGAGAATCCGGCTGCGGCAAATCGACGACCGGGCGCTCGCTGCTGCGCCTGGTCGACATTCAAGGTGGCAGCATCGAATTCGGCGGGCGCGATATTGCTCGGTTGCCCGCCGATGCGGTTCGGCCCCTGCGGCGCGAGATCCAGATGGTGTTCCAGGATCCGTACGCTTCGCTCGATCCCCGGCTCACGGTAGGTTTTTCGGTGGCGGAGCCGCTGTATGTGCACGGCGTCGCGCGTGGCGCGGAGGCCGAGGAACGAGTCGCGTGGCTGCTCGACCATGTCGGCCTGTCGCCCGACCATGCGCCGCGCTATCCGCATGAATTCTCCGGCGGACAGCGGCAGCGGATCGCGATCGCCCGCGCGCTCGCCTTGCAGCCGAAGATCATCGTCGCCGACGAGGCAGTGTCGGCGCTCGACGTCTCGATCCGGGCGCAAATCGTCAACCTGATGCTCGATCTGCAGGCCGAATTCGGGCTCGCGTACCTGTTCATCTCGCACGACATGGCGGTCGTCGAGCGCGTGAGCCATCGAGTGGCGGTGATGTATCTGGGCCAGATCGTCGAAATCGGCCCGCGCCGCGCGGTGTTCGAGGACCCGCGGCATCCGTACACGAGAGCCGACCCCGCGCGACGACGCCGCAAAAGGGAGCTATCATCCGCGGAAGTCCCGAGCCCGATCCGCGCCGTCGGCGACGAGCCGACGGTGTTGCCGCTCGAGGAAGACGGACCGGGACACTATGTGGCCGTGCACCGCGTCGGCGGTGCATACTAGAAATCAGCTTTCGCGAGAGCTGCTGTCACCGGCGCAATGGATTGTGCCGCATCACTCTGGAGAAACCGTATGAAATCACTGCTTCGCTCGATGCCGCTGGCTACTCTGGTTCTGGCCGCGCTCGCCAGCGTTCCTGCCTTTGCCGCCAAGGATGTGGTCTTCGCCGTGGCCTCGACGTTCACGACGACCGATCCCTACGACGCCAACGACACCCTGTCGCAGGCGATGGCCAAGTCCTTTTACGAAGGCCTGTACGGCTTCGACAAGGACATGAAGATGATCCCGGTGCTGGCCGAGAGCTACG
>VBCS01000406.1 GCA_005888955.1 Betaproteobacteria bacterium | reverse complement strand
GCGACTGATAGGTCATGCCGTTGATCTTCAGCACTTGATCGGTCAGGATTTCCGCGGTGTTGCCCTTCGGTTGCGTGACCAGCGTCTTACCCTTGAAGTCGGCAAACGAATTCATCTTCGCGTCGGCCAGCGCCACGACCTGGAAGTATTGCGGATAGAGGTTCGCCACCTGGCAGACCTTGGTGGTCTTCTTCGGGTAGGGCGCACGGCCCTCGACGCCATCCACGGTGGTCGCCGAATTCGCGAAGCCGATCTGCGCCTTGCCTTCGTCGACGCCGCGCACATTGGCGATGCCCGCGCCGGGCTGCTGCTGGATCTGCAGGCCCGGAACCGCGGCTTCCCACATGTTTTTCAGCGCGCCTCCCAGCGGAATCCACGACCCGCCCTGCGGGCCGGTCATCATGGTGACTTGCTGGGCTGTGGCGGGGACGGCAAGCGCGGCCGCGAAGACAACCACACTCAAGCGCCCCATACGATTGGCGTTCATTGCTCCTCCAGCAGGCTTCGCAAGCGCCGATGCTGGCGCTTGCTCTTATTGGGTGTGGACGATTGTGTCGCGGGCCAGAATGGCGGTCAAGGGATCAGTGCAGCGCAGCCCGGGATGGGCCCGCGGGGCGGTCTACTCCGAGCCTCGCGAGGGGCTCATCCCGGGCTGGATATTACTCATGCGCGACGTTCGTCAGTGCGCAGTCTGCGAATGCTTGCCGCCCGGCTCGGAAACGTGCGACACGGCGCGGCCGACGGTCGTGGGTTGCTCGGTGCGCGCGAGATCTGCAAACGAGACGATGCCCACCAGCCGCTTGTCCCGATTGACGACCGGCAGCCGCCGGACCTGGACCTGGCCCATGTTCCGTGCGACGTCGTCGAGCGCTTGATCCTCGAAGCAATACAACACTTCGCGGCTCATGATTTCGCTGACCGGCGTGTCGGCGGGCAAGCCTTCGGCCACCGCCCGCACGGCGATATCGCGGTCGGTGATCATGCCCACCAGCCGATCGTTCTCGGCAACCGGCAGCGCGCCGGCGTCGAGCTCGGCCATCAATTGCGCAGCCTCGCGAATCGTCTGCTCGGGACTCGCCACCCGCACTTCGCTGGTCATTGCTTGCTTTACTTTCATCGCGTTACCTCCAGTTCAAGAGCCTGCGGGCCATGCGACCCGCAATGCGGGGGCCCGGAGGAACCCGTCCTCCAGACGTCTGCCCTCGCACTCCTGGTGGGACAACGCTCGTAGCGGAGCGTTCGCGTTCGGCTCCCGCCGGCGCTATGGGGCCGACGGACCCTGCGTTATACAATGCGCGTCCCGAATAAAGAAAAATCCGATGTCCTCCGTGGCCACTCCGATTGCCGCCAGGCCCGCTGCCCACTGCCAGGAGCGGTTGAAAGCGCTGCCGCGGGAGGTGCTGCAAGGCTTGCGGCGCGGGATCGAAAAAGAGAGTCTGCGCGTGCGGCCGGACGGAACGCTTGCCACTTCGCCGCATTCGCTGCGCCTGGGCTCCGCGCTCAAGCATCCCCACATCACGACCGATTTCAGTGAGTCACAGCTGGAGCTCATCACCGGCGTGCACACCGGCGCGGAAGCCTGCCTGAAGGAGCTCACCGAGATTCACCAGGCCGTCTATCGCGCGATCGGCGACGAGCTGCTCTGGTGCGCGAGCATGCCCTGCCGGCTTCCGGCGGACGACGCCATCCCCATCGGCCGCTACGGTAGCTCCAATGTCGGCCGGGCGAAGACTGTGTATCGCACCGGCCTCTCGCATCGCTACGGCCGGCGCATGCAGACGATCTCCGGCATTCACTACAACTTCTCGCTGCCCGACGCGCGCTCCAACGACGATTACTTCGCACTGATCCGCAACTTCCG
Organism: Betaproteobacteria bacterium; assembly: GCA_005888955.1. Lineage (GTDB taxonomy): Bacteria > Pseudomonadota > Gammaproteobacteria > Burkholderiales > Casimicrobiaceae > PALSA-1003. Next base: position 1,036 of record VBCS01000406.1, on the reverse strand, counting down.
GCGCCATTCGTGGCTGCTGCTCTACCTCTTCGGTGCTTCGCCCGCCGTGTGCTCGAGCTTCGTCGCCGGCCGCGAGCACGAGCTCGAGCGCTTGAGCGACGACACGCTCTACCTGCCGTACGCGACGTCGCTGCGCATGGGACGGCTCGGCTACCAGAGCGACGCGCAGGCCTCGCTCGCGGTCAGCTACAACGACCTCAAGAGCTATGCGGCCTCGCTGGAGGAGGCGCTGACCAAGCCGTATCCGGCGTACGAGACGATCGGCATTCGGCAAGGCGACGAGTATCGCCAGCTCGCCACGAGCCTGTTGCAGATCGAAAACGAGTTCTATGGAACGATCCGGCCCAAGCGCGTCATCCGGCCGGGCGAGCGAGCGCTGCACGCGTTGCGCGATCGCGGCGTCGAATACGTCGAGGTGCGGCTGATGGACCTCGACCCGTTTGTGCCGATCGCGATCACTGCAGGCACGGTACGTTTTCTCGACGTGTTCCTGCTGCATTGCCTGCTCTGCGACAGCCCGCCGGACACGCCGGAAGAGCTCGCCGCCATCGTCGGCAACAAGCAGCGCGTCGCTTCTCGCGGTCGCGAGCCGGGATTGCGTCTCACGAGAGGCTCGAAGGAAATCGAGCTTGCCGAATGGGGCGGCGAGGTGCTTGCCGATTGCGGTCCGATCGCGGCGGCGCTCGATCGCGCGAACGGCGGCACGGCATACCGGGAAGCGCTGCGAGCGGCAGTCGCGGCGCTCGCCGATCCGGATTCAACGCCCTCGGCGCGCGTGCTCCAGGCGATGGCGCGCGATCATGGCAATTCCTACGTCGGCTTCGTGCTCGCGCAGTCGCGCGCGCACCGGGACACGATTCTCGAGCTGCCGTTATCCTCCGAGGTCGCCGAGCGCTTTGCGCGCCTGGCCGAAGAATCGATCGCCGAGCAGCGCCGCATCGAAGCTGCCGACACCGTTCCCTTCGAAACCTACCGGCAGCGCTATCTGTCGCCGCCAAGCCTGAACGTGTAGGGAGAATTCAATGTTGTCTGTCAA